>JAOASB010000001.1 GCA_025210375.1 Maledivibacter sp.
ACTTGGCACAATTGCATATGCGAATATCATCCTTAATTTAATTACTTAAGATATAAGCATATTTGGTGGTATAGCTTTGAAGATTTTTAAACTACATGTAGTAGATGGTTTTTATAGAAAGTAATTATGCAATTTGCTCACTTAACTGAACAGTTAAATATCAATTCTTCTTTTACAATTTCTATAGCAATATCTCTTGCTTATATTTTTAATCTTACATTTTCCATTATAAATATATCCTACTCTGTAGACTCTCTACCTCTTCCGCTGTCATCTTATGTAACTCCAGCTTTTTATCCCAGCTATTTGATATATCATTGGTATGCAGGACGTTATCAGGGCAATTTGCAATACATCTAAAACAAGCAATACAACTATCATTAGCTATACCCGTTTTAGCATCCATAGCATTCACTGGACATAGCTTTTCACAAATACCACACATACAGCAGTCCGTGGAATCCCTTGTTGGGAGCTGTGAAATCAAGCCAAATCTATATTTTTCCGCTTGATCAAATTGACTTTCATCATACATTGGCTTTTTGAATTCTCCAACCTCCTTTGAATCGTTGCCGGAAAATCTTGTAACCGTCCTGGCCACATAGTCCTGTGCAACTTCAAAATCCGATTCATTGGGACGATCCACAACAGCCTTCCACCCACTACGATTAAAGGTATGGGCTCCTAAAAATTCTGCCGTTGATACAAGCTTGAAATTTTGTTTTTCCAACAATTTCTTTATGAAATAATGGGCTGGATCCTTTCCAAAACCTCCATAGGTAAAGAAAACTGAAGATTTTTTCCCTTTACCATCAAGAGTCGCCAACCACTCCCTACATACCCGTGGAGCCCTCATAGAATAAATAGGAAATCCAAAGATAACGGCATCATATTCATCAACAGAAAGTTTTTCTACCCTACTAGAATAGGAAGTAATATCCCTTATAGTGACTAAAATGCCACAATCCTCTAATTTATTCTTAATCACATCTGCTAGCTTTTTTGTATTCCCCGTAGCAGAAAAAAACGCCATTAAAATGTTCATATTTTTTGCATTTTCATTGGAATTAATCATTTTTACTTCCATCCCCTATTCTCATATCCACAAAATTTTCTAATTCCTTAAAAATTTTTACTAAAAAATCTATTTCATTCTGGGAAGCCCCTTCAATTTTTTTGTGTAAATTCTTGTAAAATTTGCTCCCTATTTTTTTCTGATTTTCGTAGGCTATGAAACCCAATTCATTTAACTTTACGCAAACCTCCTTTCTGTTACCTTCTTTTTTATACTTATGAATTAGGTTTTTATTTTCTAAGCGATTTATAATCTGAGAAGTTGCTCCCCTTGTAACCCCCATTTTTTTTGATAAATTCATACAATTTATACCGGGATTTAATCCTATTGCAGCTATTGTATGAATCTCCGAGGGATATAACAAAAAACCTACGCCATAGTCCTTCGGAATCTTTTGATTTAATATATGCTTATTAATAATTCTTGTATATGTTTCCATAAAACCCATCTTATTTTCCATATGAATATTGTATAGCTATTAAACAAAATTGTCAATATTGTTTAATAGCTATACAATATCCTGGATAATAAACAATAATTGACGAAAAAATAGTTTTGTACTATAATGATAACTAAGTTAGCTAACAAGTATATTGAGGTGTTAAAAATGGGAACAAACTATAAGCAAACGCATATAGACATTTTAAATAGTGCTAAGGAAAACTTTCTAAAGAATGGTTTTGAACGCTCTAATCTTAGAAAAATCTGTAAAGATGCACATATAACAACGGGGGCTTTTTACCGTCATTTTTCAGATAAAGAAGCCGTCTTTATAGCACTGGTAGAGCCTGTTATTAATAAGCTTAAGGACATGTATAGTATAAGTGAAAAGGAATACTATGAAATTCTCGACGCGAAGGACGTCGAAAAAATTTGGCAGATGAACGAAGATTCCCTTGTTCCATTTATTGAATTTATTTATGATCATTACACAGAAATGAAGCTGCTTTTAATGTGTTCAGACGGCACAAAATATGGAGGCTTTCTTCACAAACTTTCATCTGTGGAAACTAAAAAAACTCGCAAATATATAGAAGCCATTAAAGCAAAGGGATATCAGATAGCCGATATAGATGATAAGGAAATTCACATGCTAATTCAAGCATATTTTTCCTCTATCTTTGAAATTGTTATGCATGACTATCCAAAGGAAGATGCGTTAGCCTATTCCAAGACTTTAATTAAATTTTTTAATCCAGGATGGAGAGTTGTTTTAGGACTTTAAAAGACAATTGAGCAAATTGCATAACTATCTTCTACAAAAACTATCTATTACATATATTTTAAGAATTCCCAAAACTATATCATATATATTATGCAATTGTACTAAGAAAGAGTTATGTGATTTCCCCATTTATTAATAGGCTATTTTTTTTTTGACCAATTGATAACTAAGATAGCTATCTTAGTTATCATAATGAAAGAAGGATTAAGAATGAATACAAAAAAGAAAAAAAACAATTCACTGGCTGAACTGTTAAAGTTCGCTGGAAATAGCAAAAAAAACATTAAAACATCTATTCTTCTAGCTGTTATTGGTGTACTTCTAGGAATGTTTTCCTATTTGGGTGTTGCCATGATGAGTGCTGGTTTTTTTGATCATAGCATAACAAGACAAGGTGTTTTGAAATGGTCTTTAATTGCTATGGGCGGTTTTATAGGGAAAGTTCTTTTTACAACATTGTCAACTATGAAATCCCATGAAGCGGCTTTTACAATACTAAAAAATATACGTTCAAAACTTTCCGAAAAGATGACCCGAGTTCCACTAGGTGTTATAGTAGATTCTTCTACTGGAGAATTGAAAGCACTTATTATTGATACCGTTGAAAAGCTAGAAAAGCCCCTGGCACATATCCTTCCTGAAATGACTTCCAACCTTTTAGGCCCTCTTGCTATTATAATTGTTCTTTTTGTTCTGAATTGGAAAATGGCTTTAGCGGGGATTGCTACCATACCATTGGGCTTTATTATTATGATGGGGCAAATGATTGACTATAGGGAAAATTCTAATATATATCTAAAAGCCAGAAGTAATATGGATGAGGCACTCATAGAATATGTTAATGGTATAGAAGTAATAAAAACCTTCAATCAATCAGCAAATTCCTATAGGAAGTTTTCAGAAGCTGTTTTGTATTTTAGAGACTCTACCCTTAGATGGTGGAGACGCTGTTGGGGATTTTCAGCAGCAGGATATGCATTGATACCCTCAACTCTTTTAGTTGCATTGCCTGTGGGCAGTATACTTTATATGAATGGCAGCATTGATTTTGTTAAGTTTATTACTTGTATCATTCTATCCCTTGGAATAGCTGGGCCTCTTTTAGCGGCATTTCAGTTTATCGAAGACTTTGCGGTTGTCTATCAAAGTATCGAACAAGTTAATAAGTTCCTAAATATTCCAGAGCTTAAAAGACCTACTGAAAAGGTATCTCTTAATAGGGAGTCCTTTCGCTTAGACCATGTTTCCTTTGGATATGAAGACAAGGAAGTTCTCCATGATGTAAGCTTGAGTACTATATCCCAGGGGGTTACTGCCATAGTTGGTCCTTCTGGTGGTGGCAAGTCCACCATTATGAAATTAATGGCAGGGTTTTGGGATGTAGATAAGGGAGCTGTATTGTATGGCAATGAAAATATACAAAATATCCCACATAATCAACTCATGGAAGAAATCAGCTACGTATCACAAGACAATTTTCTATTTGATTTTAGTATTAAAGATAATATTCGTATTGGCAATCCAAAGGCTACAGATGAAGAGGTTATTCGCGCAGCTGAATTAGCTTCTTGTCATGACTTCATCATGAAGCTAAGTTGTGGCTATGATACAAAGGTAGGTGATGCCGGAAATAAGCTTTCCGGTGGAGAGAAGCAAAGAATTACACTGGCGAGAGCCATACTAAAGGATTCTAATGTAATCTTGCTGGATGAAGCAACCGCCTTTACAGACCCTGAGAACGAGAATCTGATACAAGAAGCCCTTAATAGCCTGATTAAGGACAAAACACTAATTGTCATTGCCCATAGGCTTTCCACTATTCAGCATGCAGATCAAATCGTAGTTGTAGACAATGGAAGAATTATTGATAAGGGAACACAAAGGGAGCTATTAGACCGCTGTCCCCTTTACAGAAACATGTGGAATAGACATTTAACTGTATCCGCCATATAGAAGGGAAGTGACAAAATGTTTCTTACAATAAAGAGAATTATCAATATATGTGGTTCCTATAAACAAAATCTAGTTTCTGGTATCATATACAGTGTATTTTACTCAATTTTTCAAAGTATATCCTTGTTTGCTATCTTATATACTTTGATTCATATTGAAGGTCTTACCTTAACTATTATCCATAATGGTTTTTTCATACTATTGATAGGGTTTATTGGACAATTCATTTTCAAGTGGCTAATTACCATAAAAATGAGTGGAAATGGCTATTATGTATATGCTGAAAAAAGACTAGAAATTGGTGAAAAATTAAAAAAGGCTCCAATGGGCTATTTTAATGATCAAACTTTAGGAAATATTAATACAGCCTTAACATCTTCCATGTCATTCCTGGAAAATTTCAGCATGGTAGCAGTAGAAAATATGGTTATTGGAATCTTACAGGCTTTTCTAACAACAATTATTTTATTTTACTTCAGATGGGAAATAGGTCTGATTACACTAATAGGGCTTCTTATTTCTCAGCTAATTTTACATATTGTCAAAAAGAAAACTGCTAGTCATGCTATACAATTGCATAATACAAAGGAATCCATGGTTTCAAGAGTAATTGAGTATATAAGAGGAATCCCTATTATTAGGATTTTTGGAGCCAATATAGGGCTTGTAAATGAACTAGATAAGTCATTAGAAAATGATAGGGATGCTAGTATTTCTATAGAAAAAAAAGTGATGCCATGGGTAAATATTTATAAAGGTGTATTTGATATCGCTAGCGGTATGGTCATAATGATGACTGGTTATCTTTTTCTGGAAGGGAGACTAACATTCCCCATTGCAGTGTTGTTTCTGATTTCTGCATTTGTCATCTATCAGCAAATGAAGACCATGGGAAACTGTGCATTTCTACTTCCTATGATTGAAGAAGGATTAAACCGTTTGGAAACTGTAACGAATATTTCAGAAATCAGTGGAGGAGATAAAAAATTTCCCCTTGAGGATTATACTATTGAAATGTCCCATGTTTCCTTTGGATATGAAAAGGATAGAAAGATAATACATGATCTAAGTCTTAAGATTCCAAAGGGGTCTAAAACAGCTATTATTGGCCCCTCAGGTTGTGGTAAAACTACTCTGTGTAGACTTCTGATGCGTTTCTGGGATGTGGACAGTGGAAGTATTAAATTTGGTGGTGAGGAGGTGAAAAATATTTCCTCAGATTCATTAATGAATCATATTAGTACTGTTTTTCAGAAGGTTTACTTGTTTAACGACACCATAGAAAATAATATTAAATTTGGAAAGCCAGAGGCTACATATGATGAGGTTGTAGAAGCCGCTAAAAAAGCTTGTTGCTATGATTTTATTATGGACTTGCCAAAGGGTTTTGATACTGTTGTTGGAGAAAGTGGCTCAACGCTTTCTGGAGGTGAAAAGCAAAGAATTTCCATCGCTAGAGCAATGTTAAAGGATGCATATATAGTGATTTTAGACGAAATAACATCCAGCATTGATCCAGAAAATGAGCATAAATTATTAAAGGCAATTGATGAATTGACAAGAAATAAGACCGTCATCAGTATTGCCCATAGACTATCAACAGTTAAGGAAGCCGATCAGATTGTGGTTATGGATGATGGTAGGATTACACAGCTTGGCACCCATGACGGGTTAATTCAAAAAGAAGGGATCTATAAGCGATTTATTGATATTAGGCAGCAATCTGCTGGATGGCAGATTTGACTAAATTATCATAGGTATTTCTAATTCTAGCATATGCAGTATTAGCATGTGAGCAAATTGCATAATTACTTTCTATAAAAACCATCTATATAGGGTTTTATAGTATGACTTGACTTATACATGGACAAATATGCGATGTTCCTGGGCATTTTGGACTTGTATAAGTTAAAGTCTATACTAAAATCCCTATACCACATGTAGTTTTAAAATTCCAATAGCTATACCATCAAATATGCTTATATCTTAAGTATTTAAATCAAGGATGATATTCGCATATCAGGTTCTGCCAATTAAGAGTTATGCAATTTCCTCATGTACCTTATGATAATAAAATATAGCATAAAAAGGAGAGTATTATTATGGAAAAATCAAAAAAAATCAATGCAAAGGACCTTATTAATGTAGGTATTTACACCGCTTTATACCTTGTTGTATTCTTTGTTGTAGGGATGCTGACTGCAATTCCCATTCTTTATCCAGCTTTATTTGTAATATGGCCAATTGTTACAGGTATCCCCTTTATGTTGTTTCTAACTAAAGTAGAAAAACCTGGCATGATATCTATAATGTCACTGATTTTAGCTGTATTTTGGTTCATGATGGGTTATACCT
This sequence comes from Maledivibacter sp., assembly GCA_025210375.1. Classification (NCBI taxonomy): domain Bacteria; kingdom Bacillati; phylum Bacillota; class Clostridia; order Peptostreptococcales; family Caminicellaceae; genus Maledivibacter; species Maledivibacter sp. Next base: position 6,609 of record JAOASB010000001.1, read on the forward strand.
GGATAGGATTTACCTTTTTTCTTGTATTTGGACTACTCTCAGAAATATTCTTTAAAGCAGCTCAGTACAAAAACTTCAAACTAATTACTATTGGATACTGGATATTCAGTTGTGGAGGTCTCGGAGCCCCAGCTAATATATGGCTTGCAGGGGATGATTATATGACCTCTATACGTGAACATATGGGAGATCAGTTTACTGATCAATTAATACATTATATGCCTTGGTGGATGGGCATCGTGGCATTTGGATTGCTTTTCATAGGTTCTGTCATTGGTGCTTTACTTGGTAGAAAAATGTTGAAAAAACATTTTCAAAGAGCAGGAATTGTATAATGGAACAATACGTTGCTTATTATCCACACCCAAAGAAGGGATTCCAGCTTGATCCACGGACAAAAATATTGTTTATGGCATTTGTAACTACATTGATGTTCTATGCGTATGATAACATCGCCCTTGTTACGGCACTTGGTGCCATACCCTTCATATTGCTACTTTTGAATTCTCAAAGAAAAACAGCCCTCATCTATGGGGGGTTGTTTATTCTTGCTATTATTGCAGTACAACTGAAGGACATGGTTTCCCTACCACAAGTTCTAAATTCCATCTTGGTGCTACTTATTGCCCTGGTTATGAGGTTGTTTCCTACATTCATGCTAGGATATTATATTATTGAGTCCACAAAGGCAAATGAGTTTATCACCGCGATGAAACGATGGCATGTATCTGAAAATTTAATTATACCTGTAACGGTTGTATTCCGTTTCATCCCAACCATCCAGGAGGAATACCGTTTTATAACGGATGCTATGCGTATGAGGGAAATCCAATTAGGTACAAAGAAATTTTATCAAAATCCAGGTGTATTCCTAGAATATCGTTTAATTCCCCTAATGATATCCATTGTTAAAATCGGCGAAGAACTTTCTGCCGCGGCTTTAACAAGAGGGCTAGGGAGTTCTGTAAAAAGAACAAATATTGCTATTATTGGTTTCGGTATTTATGATGGACTAATTTTTGCTATATCTATTTTACTGTTGATATGGACATTCTTGTAATTGGAGGTTGTATATGTGATTGAATTTAAGAATGTTTCGTTTACTTATCACAGTGACGAAATAAAAAGTGGTATAAAAAATGTGAATTTAAAAATTCCTACTGGCCAGGTTGTTCTATTTTGTGGAAAATCTGGATGTGGGAAGACTACCCTTACAAGATTAATTAATGGGCTGATTCCAGAATATTATGAGGGGTCATTGCATGGAGAAGTTTTAATAGATAATATAATTGCATCAAAATCCCCATTATATGAGGTATCTAAAAAAGTAGGTTCAGTTTTTCAAAATCCACGATCTCAATTTTTCAATGTAGATTCAACAAGTGAGATTGCCTTTGGTTGTGAAAATATGGGGCTTCCTGTGGATACAATATATGACCGTATCGGAAAGGTAGTAAGTGAGCTTAAAATTAATGAATTAATGGATAGAAACCTATTTGAGCTATCCGGTGGAGAAAAACAAAAAATAGCATGTGCTTCGGTTTCAGCTATGGAGCCTGAAGTTTTTGTATTGGATGAGCCATCGTCAAATCTAGATATGGCAGCTATTAGGGATTTGAAACAAGCAATTGAAGATTGGAAAAAAAAGGGCAAAACAATTATTATTGCAGAACACAGGCTTTACTATTTAATGGAATTAGCAGATCGTGTCATATATATGAAAAATGGTGAAATTATTAGGGATATGACGATAGATAAATTTAAACAAATTGATGATAATAATATCAATAATATGGGTTTACGTTCTCTACACCCCACAATTTCCACTACTAGTATGTCACCCTTATCGGATCAAGAAATTCAACTTACTAATTTCTATTTTTCTTATGAAAAAAAAGAAGCTGTGAATATCCCTAGTCTGGCATTTCCCAAAGGCTCCATTATTGGAGTTTTAGGAAATAACGGAGCTGGAAAAACTACCTTTGCAAGATGTTTGTGTGGGCTGACTAAAAAGTCAAAGGGTACAATGATCTATAATGGTAAGAAATATGAAGCCAAGGAAAGAATACGAATTTGTTATATGGTTATGCAGGATGTAAATCATCAGCTTTTTACTGAAAGTGTATTAGATGAGATTATACTTAGTATGGAAGGAAAGGATGAAACAGCTAATACTGATGCAGCCATAGAAATCCTAAAAAGTCTAGAACTGCTAGAATTAAAGGATTTACACCCAATGTCTTTATCCGGTGGTCAAAAGCAACGAGTTGCTATAGGCAGTGCTATAGCCTCCAGTAAAGAAATCCTATTATTTGATGAACCAACAAGTGGATTAGATTATACACATATGGTTGAGGTTGCTAATTTGATTAAGGAATTATCGGACATGGATAAGACAATTTTGATTGTTTCCCATGATCCCGAGTTGATAAATAGGGTATGTAATTATTTTATTTTCATTAAAGATGGCACCGTGCAGTGGTCTGGGAAACCCATAGACAATAAAAATAGATTATTACACCATTTTTAAATTTAGAAGACAATGAAGTTTGCTCACTTAAGTTTAGCTATAGATAAACAATATTAAGAGTTGCTAATCAAGGATAAAGTATATTAATTTTACTATTTCAATTAATTTTTTGATAGCATGATAGGGGCCCACGGCTTAATACTATGGATTTTCAGTGTAAGCCTTGGGCCCATGTGCTTAAGAGCAATTTTTATAATATATGCCTTACATATTAACCTTAGATGAGATAATCGTATCATCAATAATGATCTTTTCTTCTTCTCCTAAAAATCCTGTTATAACTAAATCTATAGCTTGATCCTCAGTTAGTCCTCTACTTCTTAAATAGTTTAAAACCTCATCAGAGATCTTTCCTACGGAAGCTTCATGGGTAAGTGAGGCATTTTTATTCTGGTTTATAAGCTCAGGAATAGCAACAATACTTGAATCATCGCATAATAAAAGCCCCATACAGTCTAAATGACCTGTTGCCGCTTCATTAGCAAACATCCTACTTTGAGCATTTAAATGGGTGTTGTTCTTTGCAATCATCTTGACCCTTGATATCCCATTTGCCCTTTTCCCATTTAAATAGGTATCATCATACATATCTATCTTCCCCTGCTGTGCTAATATGGTTGATGCATAATTTAGGGAAGCATTTTCATCTAAATAATTACGATTTTCAAGTCTGAGGGTCATAGGCGTACGTTGGCACTTTTGTGTAAGGCATGCCTGAGCATCTTTTTTTAAAATAAGCTCCATACTGGAATTTACCGTATCATTCTCTCCCCAACTATGAAAATGATTTACATAGGCTCTAGCATTTTCCTTTACGATCATCTTTGTATGCCCTATATGTTTCCCATATAAATTTTGTTTTTTAGCAGCACAGGTATTATGCATCTCCACACTTACATTGTCTTCTACTACTACCAAATTAATTGCATTTTGAGTAACATATTGTGAGCATATTAAAATATTGGTAATGAGTGGATCAATCAAGGATTTTTTAACCCAAATAAAATATCCCTCTTGGGGTTTTTGTGAAAAATATTGCCTACTCCAATCAAGGGTTTCATAGGCCTGTGGACTAGTCATAATAACTACATCCTTTTCCTGTATTATTTGGGTTTCATTATCTATTTGAGTATAGTTCGCATTTTTTGCATTTTTCATAACCATCCTCCTCTATTGTTTGCCATACCCTCTGCCAATTTTTAGATGAGCAGATAATTTCTCCTCCTAACATAACATGGGCGAAGTCCGGCTTGAAAAATTTCAGTGCCCTACCCCTATGGGTAATTAAAAGAATAGCTTTATCAGCTAAATCTTGTTTTATCATAGAACACAATCTCTCAAGATTTTCTATATCTAATCCAGCATCCAATTCGTCCAAAATTATAAAATCTGGATTTAAGCTAATGACCTGAATGACTTCAGATAACTTTCTTTCTCCACCAGAAAACCCTACATTTACCTCTCTTCCCATGAGATCTTCAATTCCTTTTAACTCCACCTTTTTTTTAGATATCTTATCCAAAAGCTTAGATAGTTTTATATTTATAGCAGGGGGGTTCTGATAAACAGCTGCAATTCCCAATCTTGCTCTTTCTTCTATCTCCATGTTCGTTATATCTTTTCCATTAAATGTAATATTCCCCTCTAAAACACGATATTGTGGAAATCCCATTAATGTATAAAGTAGTGTAGATTTACCTGAAGCATTGGCCCCCAATAAAACATGGGTTTGTCCTTTATCTATCTCTAAGTTAACTTTTTTTAAAACATTCTTTCCATCTACTTCCGTGGATAAATTATGGATTTTCAAAAAGCTCATTTCATATATCTCTCCTTTCGATTATATTTCCTATGTATTTTTCTTTTATGATTGATTTCTATCTATTTCCTAATATCGACAACAATAATCATTATCACTTATCTTCACCTATAATTATATCACAAATATGGTATTATTATTATGCTATGGTATAAATTGTTTGATATTATAGGAATTAAATGAATATATACTCTAGGAATTTTATAGAGATTCCAGTTAAACAGTTAATTTATACACATCAAAACTCCCTAGAAACATGGGATATTTTGAGATGCATAAATTAAGTTTAACTTTGGGAAATCTATATAATTACTCCTTATTTATGGAAAATGGAAAGAATATAATTGAAAATAGCTTATGGAGATTATTTAATCTACAAGGAATATCCTTAATTACACTCCTGTATTACCTATAGATTATATTATGTAATACTATTGCTAACACACCTATTATGCCAGGTATAGCAAGCATTCTAAGGAGTTCAATAAACTCCATTTCTTGTAGATTTTTTCTACTATTACCCATCATTTCATTCTCCTTTTCGATAATCGAGCAAATTGCATAATTACTTTTTACAGAAACCATCTACTACACCTAGTTTTAAAATCCTTAAAGTTATACCATCAAATATGCTTATATCTTAAGTAATTAAATTAAAGATGATATTCCCATATTAGGCTTAGCCAAGCAAGAGTTATGCAATTTCCTCAATTATATAATTTCCCTTCAGCTGCTCCACATTTATCTCTCTTTCCATCAACCCTTACATTACTTTTATATTCACTATTCATTGTATTATTAACATTATTTAGATAATGATATATTTGTAGGAGGAGATTTGTGATAAATGGCAGGGATCTACAGCTTTACCCTGCCCGCATCTTCCATCCCCTAGCTTTTTGCTGTTCCTTCCAAAGTCTAGAATATAGCCCCTTAGAGCTAACCAATTCTTTATGGGTACCTTTTTCAATTATAGCTCCTTTATCAAGAACTAGGATCTGATTAGCATTCTCAATTGACTTAAATCTATGGGCAATAACTATTACGGTTTTATCCTTTACTAGATTTTCAATAGCTTCTTGAATTTCCGCTTCATTCTCTGGATCAAGAGAAGCCGTGGCTTCATCAAGCATTACAACGGGAGCATTCTTTAAAATAGCCCTGGCAATTGAAATTCGTTGTTTTTCCCCTCCAGACAAAGAGCTTCCCCCTTCACTTACAAGGGTATCGTATTTATCTGGAAGATTCCTTATAAACTCGTCACAACATGCTAATTTTGATGCTCTTTTAACTTCTTCATCGGTAGCATTCATATTTCCAACACGTATATTATTTGCTATGGTATCGTTGAAAAGATAAACATCCTGAAACACCATAGAAAGTTTACTTAACAATTTATCCGGTTCAAGTTCAGTAAGGGGAACTCCCCCTAGAAGTACTTCTCCTGACTGTACATCCCAAAACCGTGCTATTAGGCTTGTCATTGTTGTTTTACCTGATCCTGACAAGCCAACAAGTGCTGTCATTGACCGCTCTGGCAAATTACAATTTACTTCCCTTAAGACATTATTTTCATTATAACCAAATGTGACATTATTGAAACTTATATGATTTCCCTCTGGAATTTCTCTAAATTCATTATAAGGAGGTTCCTTTGTCTCAAGTATCTCCCCAATTCGATTAATTGATATTGACATATATCTTAATTCAACAAGCATCGTTCCCAAGGTTTTAATTGGTTCATAGAAATAATAACCTATAACAGCAAAGGAAAATAATTTTTCAATGGTAAGAGTCCCCATGGAACACATATGAACCGCCTTAAGCAGCATCATAAGATATCCCGTATCCAGACAAAACAGGAAAATCTGTATAGGAATCCCCGTCCAAACTTCAGTACGAAAGCTCATTTTTTTGAGATTTAGCATGGCTTCGTTCATGGTTTCAAATCTATCTCCAATCATATCATAGGACTTAAGCAGTTTAATGGTTTTAAAGTATTCAAGGACCCTAGAGGAAGTATCCGTAATCGATTTTATATGTCTTTGTCCAAGAACAACTACTATCTTACGTGCTATAAAAAGAAATATACTGGCGAAAACCACTGAAGCTATCATTATTCCCACTAGAACCATATTAACATTGGCTAGAAAAATAATAAGAATAATCGGGGCAATTATACCCGCAGCTATGTCCGGTAGAAGACGAGATATAATCAGTTCCATTTTCTGGACATCACTGAGCAGCCTAGATGTCACATCTCCAGGATCCTTTTCCTTAAAGAAGCTTAGAGAAATCTTTCTAAGTTTATCTCCCATCTTTATCCTAAGCATTGAAGAGATTGTATAGGCCTTAACATAATTATTGGTCTGACTCCACATTGAAAGCAAAATATATATAATAAACACCCCAACATACCACAATCTATACTGTTTTAAAAGGGTAAAATTAATCTGATTATTAGTCAATACTGGAATTGTAAGCTCTATGATAATCCTATACAGAAATATATTGAAGACACCTAAAGGAATATTTGAAATAAGGTTTGAGGTTATCACAGCAATGAGGCTTCCTAAATTTTCCCTGAAAAAATTCCATTCTTTCTTACTTTTCATGCTAAACCCTCCTTTTTAGTCATATTCCAATTTTTCGATCTTATATGAGCATTCCACATTTTATTGTATAGCCCATTTAATTCTAAAAGTTCTTGATGTGTACCACTTTCAGCTACATCACCTTTGTTGATAACAAAGATATTATCTGCTTTAACAACTGTAGAAAGCCTATGTGCAATTACAATCACAGTCTTGTTATACATAAGCTTTGAAATCGCCTCTTGCATCATTGTCTCATTTTCTGCATCGGCGTAGGCAGTCGCTTCGTCGAGAAGAATAATAGGAGTATTTTTAAGCACAACTCTAGCTAAAGCAATCCTCTGCTTTTCTCCTCCACTCAGATGAACCTCTCCTCCATCACCAATTAACGTATCATAGCCATTTGGTAACTTCATTATGAATTTATGACACGCAGCTGCCTTTGCGGCCCTTTCAATTTCCTGTTGAGAAGCGTTAATATTTCCCATGCATATATTTGCCCTAACAGTATCAGTAAGCATCTGTACATCTTGAAAAACCGTTCCCACAATTTCAGTGTTTCCCTTTGTTCCCATATCTTTTACTGAGACCCCACCGATACAAATGTCTCCCTCAGTAACCTCCCACATTCTAGCTATAATATTAATAAGGGTGGTTTTTCCTGCACCAGAAGGCCCAACAAGTGCCGTAAAAGATCCTTCCGGTAAAGTCATATTTATATCCTTCAAAATAGCAGGCCCATTTTCACTATAGCGAAAGCCCACGTTTTTGAGTTCTATATCATATTTCTGAGGGAGCTTAGGCATTACAGGTTCAAAAAGAGGCTGTACAGAAAATACATCATTGATACGCTTTATTCCAGCAATTATAAGCTCCATCCGTGATGTGATCATGATTGCATTAATTAATCCCTTACAGCATCCAGTACCAAGAAGCAAGAAAAGAATTATAGTAGCAACATCAACCTTTCCGGCCTGCAATAAATAAATCCCAAGGGGGAGAATAAAAATTCCTCCACCAAGTACAACGGTTGTAAGTACAGCTCTATAGGGAGAAACTCCCTTAGACCACACGGTTACAATTTCACAGTAACTAAGTATGGATTCCTTAAGCTTCTTAAAAGAATCCACTGTAAGATTAAAAACCTTAACAACGGGCATACCTTGAACAAACTGAATCATATTTGAATGCATATTCTCTATGGATTTGTGATATTTCATAGTTAATTCTTTACGATTTTGCCCCGTAAGAATACCATTCCACATCATGTAAACAATGAGAATACTTAAGGGTAATGGAATGGCAGCAGCCAAGGCCAGGCGCCAATCAACAGTGAAAAGATAAATCAGAGTTGCAAAGGGTAATACAAGTCCCGCAGCAATATCGGGAAAATTATGTGAAACAAAATTCTCTATCGACTCCACATCCTCCTGAACAATCTTAAGCATTTGCCCAGAATTTTTCTTGCCCCAAAATCCCATTGGAAGTGTTCCAATATGCTTAGTAAGACGTACACGAATATTGTAAAGCAAATCGAATGCCGCTATATGACTAAACACAAAGGATGAGATAATCAACCCATATCGTAAAACAAGTGCTAAAAAAGCAATCCCTAGCCATCTTAAAACTGGTTCCGTCGATGCTTTGATACCAAACTGTAAATAGTAATCAACTATTTTAAAAATCAAAGCAAATGGTACTATAAGCAATATGGACCCTAAAGAAGCAAGTATAACGCATATAGTAATAGGAAGTCTTTTCTCCTTAATTAAATTTAAAAGAAGTTTCATTGGTAAATCCTCCTCAGAATTGACATTAGTCAAATTTCAGTATAAATATAATAAATTTATTTAACAGTTAATTGGAGCATATAGTTATATCCAAGATCCACTAAATCAGTCTTTTTAAAACCATATTGCAATGTCAAAGCTTCTAGTTCTTGGGGTGACAAACGCATATGTATTGGCGGCCCAAAATGACGCTCTTCTTTTTTGCACTCAATGATCGCTAAACGTCCATTGGGTTTTAAGACTCGATGAATTTCACTAAATACATTGTTTTTGGTTTTACCAATATCAATTGCATGTAACACCGTAGCTATAAAACAAATATCAACACTGTTATCCTCAATTGGTAATTTATCAGTAATATCAGCAACCATTGGCTTGATGTTCTTCAACCCATTAGAATCAACTTCATTTGCTAAATTGTTGATCAATTCTTTCCATACATCTAAAGCATATACTACTCCCGAATCCCCTAGTCTTTTAGCAGCCTCAATTGTATAATCTCCTGCTCCACAGCCCATATCAAGAAAAATCTCTCCAGCTTTAAGCTTAAGCTCACTGAAAACAAGGCTGGGGTGCTGCATTGAGAAGCTACTTGGTCCCCGTCTATTTCTATTTCCTCTAAAACCATGCTCACCTTTGCATATATTTCCGTTATGCATAATATTTCTACTCCTCCCAAGTTGATTTGTTTATATAGGGATTTCAAGTATAGACTTTAACTTATACACACCCAAAATGCCCACAAACATCCCATATTTGTCTATGTATAAGTTAAGTTATACTATCGAAAGCCCTATATATAGTACATGAAAGATTCTATCTTTGTTTCATCATTTTCGTTCTTGTTTCCATCAAAGGTTAAATTAAGGATTGGTTTAGAATTCGCCTTTTCAAATCCTTTGTGCAGTATATTTAATGCTATACCTGTATTTTCATACATAGAAGCTAAGGTTATAATTCCGTCAATTTTATCTAATTCACCTAGCACTTTAGCTTCTCTATATCTTCCGTTTGCCCCGGCATAATATCCAATTGTCTCATCTGCGATATTTGCAAGATTTTCAAGTTCTTTTTCAAAGGGACTTTCATCTACCAAGCATTCAGATATAGAATTTATATAATCCTTAAATTGATCCAGTTTCTGTAGCAATCTGTCTGTTTTTTCATTCTTATTTTGATTTCCAAAGTCCCTCCAAAGTAGCCATAGATATTCACTAAAAGGACTATAGACTACTCTATAATCTTTATCTTCAAGATTACTAAGGATGAAATCATTCATAAAGTCGTTATATAAAACCATAACCTCACCTATGGCTAAAACTCTTTTCTTCTTGTTTATGGTTTTTAATTCTTTGTATACTTCTTTGCCTATTTCTTTTAAGCTATTTATTTCAAAGTTATTATTTCTAATTAAATCAAGTATTGATTCTAGATGTTTTTTCCTATATTTTTTATCTGCAATTCTAATAATATCCCCTGCTAATAATCCTAGGCACATTGATTCCACATACCCATCATCTTTGTATAGAAAGTCTTCTATAAAGGGAGCCACAAAATCTACATTTTTAAATCCTTCTTCATCTAATTTAGTCCTAAGGAAACGATTATATTGTCCCTCTACTTCTGCTCCTTCTGTTCTTGGAATCAAGAAAGCAATATTCTCTTCATCACTGTAAGACTTCTCAAGTTCCTTTAAGACATCCCCCAATAAAGCTGTTAGAGAAAAATATTCTTCAGTTATTGAATGTCTTCTTCCTAACTCGGCAGAAGTTCTATTGGTACCAGGTAAAACCCTAGTATTTATCCCTTGCTTAATGAGTATCTCTTTAATAACTTCTGAATAAGGATATATATTTGGTAAATAAAGCTTAGTATCAGCTTTTAATTCATTTAAGTTATTTTTTATATTTACTTCTTTATGATCAATTCTATCTAAATAAGCTTCCATTTCATCTGCTTTTTCAACCCCTAGACTATTTAAACTATTAACAAATGCTTCAACCCTAGTAATAACTCCAACAGGGGAAGAATGTTCATCAACTTCAATATGCAAATATGGCTTTCCATCCATTTCCTGTCTAATATAATGGGAGGTCACTGAATCGGGTCCACAGCCATGATGGGAAAGATAAATAGCATATAAATTTGGATGCTGCTTGACAAGCTGTATTGGTTCTAATACATGCTGCATAAAAGGCCAATACATATTAGGATATTCCTTAGATATATCTCCCTCTGGCATATTATAAAAGGGTATTACCTGATATCCCATATTCATAAGCTTATCAGGTATTCCCATATTCAATACGGGATCAGCTACTCCATACATTTTGGAAATAAGAACAAATACCTTCTCATCTGGTCTTAATCCTTTGATAACTTTCCTTCCATTTTCTTCAATCCTTTCTTCAAAATCGAGAATAGCCTGCATTCCTTTTTGAAGTGCCTTACCAATTTCTTGTTGGGTCTTACCAAGTTCAACTCCTAAACCCCTAAAGCTTTCCATCATATAATCTTTACCGAAGCTAAAAGCAATAGACGGTGATAATAACTTTATCCCTTTACTTTCTAATTCCATTGCCCTGTTAACCACTTTAAATGCCAACTGCATGTAAGCACATCCATAATTTTGCCTACTCATTGACCCAGGATGATCCACAGTATATAAATCTGGAAAGAATATATAATCCACTTTTTTTTCAACTAAATCTGCAACATGCCCATTGATTAATTTAACAGGGTAACAAGCTTCATCTAAGGAATATTGCTGTCCTAATGAAATAATTTTTTCATTGGTTGGGTCAGATAATAATACATTTAAACCTAATTCTTTGAAAAAAGCATTAAACATTGGAAACATTCCGAACACAAATAAGGATCTTGGTATTCCTACGGTTTTTTTAGTATTATCTATGGTTCCTTCATATTCTTTAAATACTATATCTTCTACCTCTTTACTAAATTTTGTTTTATTATCTATTTCGGATTTAATCTTACTTTGTTTTTCAATAAATTCCTCTTTGGTTTCAATATTGAAACCCTTAAATAGGGTCTTCTTTAAGCCCATTTCTTCTTTTGCTAAAATTGCCGCCCCATAGGCACCGGTTATACTAAAAAATGGGGGAATAAATAGCTTATCTCCAACAAGTGCCCTAAAAGCATTTATAACACCTTGATTATATGCAACTCCCCCTTGGAAAAATATTTTATTTCCTATTTTCTTTTGTCCAACTACCCTATCAAGATAATTCTTAACTATTGAATAACAAAGTCCTGAGGCAATATCATCTATTTTAGCTCCCTTTGCTAAATTTGCTGCTATACTCGTTTCAATAAACACAGTACATCTCTCACCTAATCTAATAGGGTTATCACTATTAAGGGTTATATCCCCAAAATCATTTATTGGTATATTAAACTTTTTAGCCTGTTCCTCAATAAATGATCCAGTTCCGGCTGCACAAATTTTATTCATCTGAAAATCTGTTACAACTCCATCCTTAAGACTTATATATTTAGAATCCTGACCACCGATTTCAAATATCGTATCTACACTACTGTCTATAGTGATCGCTGCCTTAGCCTGAGCAGTAATTTCATCCTTGATAATATCAGCTCCAATAAGCTTAGCAATCATGTATCTACCAGATCCTGTAGTACACGCTCCAACAATATTTACTTTATCTCCAAGCTCTTCGTCTAACTCCTTTAGCCCTAATCTTACTGCTTCAATAGGGTTCCCAAGGGTTTTTAAATATCTATAGGCAATTATTTCATTATCTTTATTCATAAGAACCAAATTAGTGCTTGTGGACCCTATATCAACACCTATATAGCAATCTACTCTTCCTTTATCATTATTTATGGGCTTACAAATATGTTTATTTAAGCTATCATTTTTACCATAGGATATTAGTCTAGGCAAACTTATATCATCTTCATCCTTTTCATCGTAGACTTCTATTTCCTTTAAGCTAATTAGTATTTCACCTAAGTCCATTTTCATATTTTCATTTTTAGCAATTACAGCCGCTCCAGAAGCCGCAACATTCCCAAGATATTTTGATACTATCAGTTCTCCATCATCTAATTTAAGTACATCCTTTAAAGCCGTTATAATCCCTTGATTATGTGTAACACCCCCCACAAATAATACGGGCTTTTTCATGGGCAGTTTTTTCATAACTGTTCCTTTATAATTTCTAATCACAGCATAGGCCAGCCCTAATAAAATATCCGGGGTAGAAACTCCTTCCTGATAATGATGGGTAATATCTGTCTTAGCAAACACGCTACATCTTCCGGCTATTCTGGGTATAGATTTAGCTTTACTAGCATAGATAGAATAATCTTCTAAGCTTAAATTTAATCTGGACATTTGTTCCTCTAAAAATGAACCAGTACCAGCAGAACAATTGGAATTCATAGATATCTTGATTTTTGATTTATCATCTTTCCTAAAGTCAGTTATATATTTTGCACTTTGTCCGCCAATCTCAATAATTGAACCAATACTTCTGTTCTCATTGATGCTTCCCTCCACTATTGCTGTTACCTCATTTACAAAGTTGGCTTTACCAGTTTGAACCATGAATTTGCTGCCACTTCCTGTTACGGCCCCAAATTTTATATCCTTTAAATTATAATTATTAAGTAATTCCTCAATAGTATTTTTTAAAACTTCTTTGATTCTTCCTTTATGCAATATATATTTATTGCATTCAATCTCATTATCACTATTCATCAATGATATTTTAATCGATGAATATCCTATATCCATTCCCAAACTATACAATCTAATACCTCCTGACATCACCTTAAAATTATTCATAATGTGGTTCAAGTTCATATTTGCAAATGATAGCTTTTATCATTTACATTTGAAGATTATTATATTATAATTACCACATAGGTGTTGTATCTATAGATACATTAATTCCATATATTTTTGTACTTTTTATATTTTTCGTTATTTGTATAAACAAAACCAACTTTGAGAACCTTTATAAAAGACTTTGTTCTAATTTGAGGTGCTAAAATGAATAGATACATGAATGTATTATGTGATTGTCCATTATTCAAGGGAAAAGAACGTGATGAAATTAAGGAAATTTTATCCCTAAGCAAATATAAGATAGTTAATTACAAGAAAAATGATTTTATATTTAGGGCTGACCAGCCTCCTAGTTATATAGGAATTATTTTAGAAGGCAGTATAGAAGTACAAAACAATCTTGAATCTGGAAAGTTTTTTAATGTTCTTTATAAGAGAAAGGGAGAAGTCTTCGGAGGAGCATTACTTTTTTCTGATATCCCTATGTATAGGTTTGATATAATTGCAAAAACCCGGTGTGAAATCCTGTTGTTCCATCAGGAATGCGTATTAGACGTGCTATTTAAGGACAGTATTATTGCTTATAATATGTTGCATTTATTTTCCAAAAGTGTGCTACTATTAAATAAAAAAATAGAATTATTTTCCCATTCCTCAATACAACAAAAAATAGCCTACTCTTTGTTATACAATGCTAAGCTTAATGATAACGATACTGTTCATCTAACCTACTCAAAAAGGGATTGGGCTGAACATTTAAACGTATCCCGTTCTTCTCTTTCTAGGGAATTGAAAAAGCTTACTGATGATGGAACTATTGAAATAAATAGTAAGACCATAAGGATTTTAAAAAGGGATGTTTTAGAATCCATATTAGGTAATATATAGCAGCAGCTAAGGCTTATGAAAAAAATGAACAAGTCCGATGTTTATCTTATTATTATGGAAGGGAAGTTGTTTTTGTAAAAAAAGGGCATCTCAATCTAGATTTATTGTCTATTTTGATATAGCCCTTTCTTCATAATCATATTTCAATATACTATTTCCATTGATAGAGTTTAATTTTCTCGCTCATATCAGTATATAATCCATCTATACCATAAAACCTTTTAAGAATTTCATCTCCTTCCTTTTCCACATCTAAATTTTGAAATTCTTGAGGATACAATATCTTTGCAATATAGAATACCTCTGTAACTTCAGTGGCTATATCCCATCCACCTAATTCTCCCTTCAAAGCATAGACGTTACCCTTCGCAACTGCTTTAGTTCCTTTAATGACTTCATCCTCTTTAACATCATCTACAGAACGCCACCCTTCGAAATCCTCCTTAAAAGGTGAATGTAAAAATATAAACTCTGGATCCCAAGCTACTATTTGTTCCTTGGTAACCTCATAAACACCCTTGGGTATCACATCGCCCTCCCCTGCAACATTTTTTCCTCCTGCTAGCTGAAATGCTTCGTAATTGCCGTTTGTTTTAGGAGCATTACCAGCAAAGGGATGGCTCCAGTAAAATAAGCTTTTCCTTTTATCCTCTGGTATTTTATTTGTGATATTGGTTACTAATTCAACTTTATTTTTCGTAAACTCCACTAATTCATTGGCTCTTTCTTCCTTGCCTACAATTTTTCCAAGCATCGTAAACATTTCATAATTAAAACTTCCATAGCTACCTACGCACACCACGGGAATATTAGTTTGCCTTTGAATATCTTCAGCAGAATTTTTTGCAAAACTGTCTATGAATATAACATCTGGTTTCAAGGACATGATCATCTCAATATTAGGCTCCTTAATATCACCTACATTTGATATATCCTTCAATTCCGGTGCAGCTTGTGATACAATTATATAATTTTTTCCAGAAGCTCCCTTTGAATTAAACATCTGGTGGCTCTTATTACTGATACCTACTATAAATTCTTCTGCCTCTAATTCAATTAAAGTACGTACACCATCTACGGTTGTTAAGTCAACTATTTTCTCTACATTGCTCCCTATTTCAACTTCTCTTCCTGCACAATCTACAACCTTGATGGATTCTTCTCCTTTAGGCATGTCTCCACTTGTTTTACTTTCTCCATTACAGCCTCCAAAACTAAAAACAATAAGCCCTATTATTAAAAAGGTAATACAAATTTTAAAATTTTTCATAATATCATCAATTCCTTTCTTTTTTATTTTGAAGGATTATTTTAGAATGATGGATTTCTAAATCACTGAACTCCATTCATTCCAAGACATCCCATGGCTGTACTCCCAGCATCACTTTATAAAACAGTCGTATTATGCATATTTAGCTTTTAAAGGTACAACATATGGCTTCTCTTTTATATCACCTATGCATATTTCAACTCCATAGACGGAAGAAATATTTTCTTCCGTTAGTACCTCCTCCGGCGTGCCGTAGGCAGCTATTTCCCCTTCATTCATAATAATTATTTTGTCGGAATAACGGGCTGCAATATTTAAATCATGAACTATCATTACCGCAGAAATTCCTAATTCATCTACAAGTCTTCTGATTATATCCATAACTTCTAATTGATGTCTTATGTCCAGATTACTTGTTGCTTCATCCAATAAAAGAATATCGGTTTCTTGGGCAATGGCTCTTGCAATTATAACCTTTTGCTGCTGCCCCCCACTTATTTCATTAAAATTTTTCATTGCTAGGTGTTCAATATTTAGTAATTCTAAGGCATTTAGAACTTTTCTTTTGTCATTTTCACTACTCCTCCAAGTAGTATGAGGTCGCCTTCCAAGAAGTACCATATCAAAGACCTTTAAAGTGAAAAGATTTGTGGAAGATTGTGGAACATATCCTAGCTTTTTAGCTATTTCTTCCCTTTTCATATCTCCTATGCTTCTACCATCAATCCTAATATCACCTTTTTGGGGCTTTAAAAGACCATCCATACATTTAATTAATGTAGATTTTCCAGCTCCATTTGGTCCCAAAATACAAACATGTTCCCCTGGCAAAATATTAAGATTTATGCCCTTTAAAATTTTTTCCCTTGCATAACTAAACTCTAACCCATTTATATATACTGTCAATTAAAATTCCTCCTCATCTTAATAATCAAATATATAAATAAGGGAACTCCCATAAAGGATGTCATAACCCCAATAGGTATTACCACCGGCGAGATAATATTCATCGCTAAAGTATCCGATACAGACAATAATAATGCTCCAACAATTCCCGATACCGGCACTATAAATCGATTATCTCCTCCAATAATCATACGTGTAATATGGGGAGCTAAAAGTCCAACAAACCCTATTGTTCCTGTAAAGCAAATGGTTGTAGAAGTTATAAGTGCAGCAACAATCATTAGAATAATTCTAGTCCTTTCAACATCAACTCCTAAACTTTTTGCTGCATCATCTCCAGCCCCTATGGAATTTAAATCCCATGATTTTATGATCAAAAAAGGTACACATACAAGAACTACAGGAAATATGTATTTTAGTGTTCCCCATGTGCCCTTTGAAAGACTACCCACCATCCAGAACACTACCTCAGAGGTTGCCCACGACTCAGCGAAATATTGCATAACAGTAGTTCCTGCCGTAAATAGATGGGAAAGTGCTATCCCTATAAGAATCATTATTTCTGGTGTGGTCCCTTTTTTCTTTGATAATAATAAGATTATAAACGATGTAAGCAGTGAAAAAAGAAATGCATTCGCTACCACATAGTAGGAACCACTCCCAATGCTTTTCCCGAAAATAATTGCAAGGGCTGCTCCAAAGCCTGCCCCCGACGATATTCCCAGTGTAAAAGGACTAGCCATGGGATTTCTTAATACAGGTTGCATAACAGAACCGGCTACTGCCAAGCTAAAGCCCACAAGCAGACCCGTCAGCAATCTAGGAACACGAACAAACCATACTGTTCTTTCTATGGATTCCTTTGGGGCATCAACTAAGTTGGGTAATACTTTATGTGCTATAACTTGATATGAATCCTGCATTGTCATATCTGAAGGCCCTATTGTAACGGCAAATAAACTAAACAGAATAGTCACAGCTACTAGGATAACAATAACCAATAGTTTCTTTGTGTTGTGTTTATTATAGTCAACCAAGACACTTTGGTTATGAAGTTTTTGCTTCGGATTAAGTATTATGTTTCTTTCACTCATATCATATATCCCCTTTGAGGCATATGAAGGAAATAAATAGGTCGGTTTATGAAGAAATTCGGATTATTTTTGAAGCATCGTAAGCAAGCATATTGCACATATGTAAGGGAACGATAACGAAGATAAATAATTCAAATATAAAGAGTTCCTAGTAAATCTTAATTTATACATATCCAAATATCCGATGTTTGTGGGGAGTTTTGATATGTATGAATTAAGGTTTTGACTAGAATCTCTATGGCAAGTAAAACAACCTATTTATTTCTTGAATATGCCTAAGTAAAAGTATAAGTTTAATGTAATCGATATTAATTATCATTATCATTGGAATATTATAGCATAAACCTTTCCACGACATTGTATCTGTAGATACACTTTCTTATATTTTTCTACAGATTTTACACGCAAAAAAACGAAGGTTATTAATTCCTTCGCTTGCTGTTTTAACTTTACCCCAGACACAGTGACTTGCCTGCTATTGAAACCTACGTCATCCATCATTTGCTTCTAGATAATCCCCAAAGGTATCTGTGTAAGTGGATATACAACGGCCCCCCCAAATGCAGTCTCCCCAACAAATCTGCTAATGAATATTGCATCAAAAACTACATTTAGCCCATATAAAACCATCGCGATTACTGCCGGAATCAAGAGCTTTAAAAACACTTTCCACAAATTATCATCTAATATCATTTCTTTTTCTTTATTCATCTTCAATCTTCTCTTTTCATATTCTATTGGTGTCAAAGTGTCAAGAGGCATTTCTCTCAGACTTTTACCTAATCTCGTCCTTAAATTATGGGCTATGTCTACAATATTACCGGATAACCGTCTTGTGTCTCATAAGATTAGACAGTGCTTTAACTATTTCTTCTTCATTTTCAGGCTCTGCATATGCAGCTGCTTCATCAAAAACAATAATAGGTGTATCCCTAAGGATCGCTCTTGCTATTGTAATCCTTTGTTTTTGTCCTCCAAACAGATTTACACCCCTATCACCTGCCATTGTTTCATAACCATTAGGCAAGCTCATAATAAATTCATGAATTTGAGCAGCCTTTGTAGCTTCAATAATTTGAGTTTTTGTGGCATGTGTTTTGCAATACTAATACTTTGACTCCGTGGAATGAACCACCTGAATTTCCCCAATTGATTGATAGTATTTCTTCTCTTCCATATGGTAGTAATTATATAGATTTTATATTAGAAAATAAGATTTTAGGAATTATTGAATATTATGTAATGGAAATGCGTAGCTTTAAAGAAGGTGAAATTAAACTTTTAAAAGTTCCATGATCAGCCATATTGAAGATAGGTATTGGTATTATAGAAGCCACAAGCATTATAAATGCCTAGCCAAAATTTGATATAATGATAACAGTTATCATTATATCAAGGAAATACTAACTTGATTTTATTATAGAAATATATATAATAGATGGGTTTTGTAGAATGTAATTATTCAATTTTCTCAGCTATTCTTTACATACCTAAAATCACAAATCTTATCTCCATTTGCAATTGTCTTCGTTCTAACAAGCTTTAGTCCCTCCATATACTGTGCAGTAACATAGTCTATTTCACAAAATGCAGTACAAATCTCTTCTGCCCCCTGTTCCTTTAACCAGTTATATAAACCACACTGGCAAATATCAAAGGCTAAATATGCATCACATTCACATTTCTTAATTTCCCAACCATTAGGTTCATTGAGTGAATACATGCTTTTTTCCATGATTCTTTTCAAAATATTCATTTTTCCTACCTTTGATATAATAAAGCGGCTTAAAAAAAATCCTTCTATCTCATTACTTTTTACAATTTTTAAAATGTCTGTCAGAATACAAATTGCTTTGTTTTGTTCGAAATTAAAATGCCCTATAAGTGTTCTATAAATAGATAAACCTAGTACACCACTATCAAAATTACTCTTATTTAATGACTGTGTATATTTTATTCCATGGGGCTCAATATTTTTATACTGAACTAGGGTTTCACTTATAAATACTTCTCTTTTTTCTTTTCCAACATGCTCTTCAATAATTTTTTTTGCACCTCTAAGATGCTTTTCTGCTTTTTTTATGTTCATATAATATACAATCCCTCCTTATTTTAATAACAATTCATAAATACAATTATTTTACTATATTTACTTTATTAAATGTGACTCCCACCATATCTCCCCTTTTATATATTGTATGGGCATTGGTTTGGGCAATTAATTTTTTACTATCAATTAGAATATTATATTCAATAATATTTCCTCTAAAATTCACACCTTTGACTATTCCCTTTAATATACCAAATTCCTTGCTTAAAGCTATATTTTCCGGTCTAATAGATAGTAATATCCTTTGACCTATATTCATATCTATGTCTATATCTCTTGCAATATCTTTACCTAAAAAAACGATCTTTTTTTTATCTTTATCTACTTCTACAATTCCAGTAACGATATTGGTTTTACCCACAAAGTTAGCTACAAACTCGGTTTTAGGATTCTCATATATTTCCTTTGGGGTTCCTAACTGAATAAGCTGCCCATCTCTCATTACAGCTATTCTATCGGCCATTCCCATGGCTTCCCTTTGGTCATGGGTAACATGTATGATCGTTATTCCTGTATCCCTTTGAAGTTCCTTGATTTCATCTTGTATTTTCTCCCTCAATTTAGCATCTAGGCTGGATAGGGGTTCATCTAGCAATAGCACCTTGGGTTTCATTACCAATGCCCTTGCTAAAGCCACTCTTTGCTGCTCCCCACCACTTAACTCGTGGGGATAACTATTTTCTTTTCCCTCTAACCTTATTTTTTCAAGCATCCCAGCTACTTCTATTTTTATATCCTTCTTCCTAAGTTTTCTAATTTTGAGGGGATAAGCAATATTATCATAGACAGTTTTATGGGGCCATAGGGCATAATTTTGAAAAACCATACCCACTTGTCTTTCTTCTGGTAACATAAACTGTCTTTTTTGTTTTGAAAATACTAAATCATTATCAATTTTTATATCTCCAAGCTCAGGCTTTACGAGTCCTGCAACACATGAAAGCAAAGTACTTTTACCACACCCGCTAGGTCCAACGATTGCTAATATTTCGCCCCTATTGACTCCCAAATCTAGGTTTTTTACAGCTACTTTCTGACCATATTTTTTTGTTAGTCCCTCAATCTGTACTTGTATTATTTAGTCCACCTTCCCTCTTAAAGCCTCTAATCTTTCTTACTATCATATTACCTATCCCCGTTAAAGCGATAATAACAACCGCAAGGGTAGAAGTCATTTCTAATCCATATGTATTTGATTGAATACCAAACAACATTACTCCTATTGTCTCTTTACCTGATGAATACAATAAAAGGGATATGGGAATTTCCCTTAACGCAATTAAGAATCCTAATATCCATCCAGTCCTAATACCAGGTATAGTAAGGGGTAAAGTAACATCCATAAATCCTTTAATTCTTGTAGCCCCCGATACCCTGGCAGCCTTTTCCAGAGATATATCTTGATTTTGCATCAACCCACTGATATTCTTAACCGATATAGGAATAAATAGGGAAATATATGTTACTATTATAATCCATTCACTTCCATATAATCGTAGGGGTGGATTCATCCATGCTAAAGCGGCGGCCACGGCTAATACAATATTAGGAATAGCCATTGGTAGTGAAGCTATAAGCTCTACTACTTTTTTCCCTTTAAAATTTGTTTTATTAGATACATAGGAAACCCCTACTCCAATGCAAGCAGCAATGGTAGCAGCAGTCACTCCATAAAATATGCTGTTTCCAAAGGCCTTTATGATTAATTCATGTTTAAAAAGTAAAAGGTAATTGTTTAATGTAAAATTCTTAGCTTCTAAGCTCAATCCCCATCTTTTTAAGAATGATGCTATGAAAATAGCGATCAAAGGTATAATAGTTGTTATCATATGAAATATAAATACAGCTATTGTTATAACTTTTTTATATTTACCTAATTCCATAAGTCGGGGTTTTTTACTGTTTCCAGTAATTATTGTGAAGCTTCTCCTTTTTAATGAAAGACTGTTAGCTAAAAAAACCATACCGGATATAATAACTAAGAAAATAGATATTGCAGTCACCAACTCAAAATCTAAATTCGTCAAAGAACTATATATCCTTGTGGTCAAAACTTCTTCTCCAACGGGTAACGCTAGAGCTGCCGGCACTCCAAAATTTGCAATGCTCCTACTAAATATCAATAGCCCTATAGAAGCAAAGCTAGGTATAACTAGTGGCAAAGTAATTGTCATGGCTGCCCTCAGTCTACTTGCACCGCTAATAACAGCTGCTTCCTCAAGAGAGGGGTCTGTTTTTTCTAGTGCATTTTTAATTGCCATAAATACTAAGGGATATAAATGAATCGAAAGCACTATTATTACCGCCTCCAATGAATAGGGTAATAATTTGTAATTGGAAAATCCAAATAGTTTATAAAGGAAGCGACTTAGGTATCCATTTCTTCCAAAAAACTCTATCCATGCAATGGCAATTATATATGATGGAATAATGAAATTTAGAAATACTAATGCTTTAGTAAGTCTTTTATACACATAATCTGTTCTAACTACAATCCATGCTAAAGCTCCACCTATAATACTTGTTAGTATAGTCACTCCTGCCGATACATATAATGTGTTCCTCAACGCAATATGGTTGTAAGGATCTTTAATGATTCTCTTATATCCTTCTAAGGAAATTGCTCCACCCTTTAAAGACAATCCAAAGCTTTTCAAGATAAGAACAATAAAGGGATACAACACAAGAATTCCAATTAATCCGCCTAACGATAAAAGGATTACGATCTCAGATAAAGACCGTAACCTTTTAGTATAATTTTTAAGACACTTATTTCCCTTGAGCAACGTTTTTGAATCCATCTCTTATTTCCTCTTCATGGTCACTAGCAAATTGCCAGTCGACAGCCAATATCTTTAATTCTTTAGGAATACCATTAGGCAATTCGATATCCTGTCTTACACTTACAAATCCAAATTGCGTTGTAATACTCTGAGCTTTTTTAGATAATATGAAATCTACAAATTCCTTAGCAAGCTTATCATTAACTTCTGGCCTAGCTTTATTTTCTACAATGGCTATTGGTCTTTGAATAGCTAAAGCACCCTCCTTAGGCCAAGTAATGTCTATGGGCATCTCATAGCCTTCTTTTTTTGCCTTTTTCTTTAATCTTAAAACTCCATCATGGGGTGCTATTCCCCCATCAAATTCTCCTTCAGCTATTTTTGATGATACTTCTCCATTTTTCTTTGTTAAAAATAATTTATTATCAAAAAGAGCTTTTAAATAATCAAAATTACTTCCACTCATTTGATATAATGCAGAATTTAAAGCTAATGCCGTTGAAGATTGGGTAGCATCTGCCATTATAACCGATGAATTCCAAGCTTTATTCTTTAAATCCTCAAAGGATTTAGGAGCTTCGTTTACATTATTCTTATTGTAAATAATAACTCCATATCGTTCACTTGCTAAGGTATAATATCCATCTCCAATTTGATATTCTGCCTTAATACCATCGTACTCCTTAGGTACATATTTATGAAGATAACCTTCTTCAGCTAAAGCAATGTACATAAGAGGATCCGATCCCCATACTACATCCGCTTGAATTTCCCCTGCTTCTTTTTCAGTCCAAACCTTTTGTCTCAAAGGTCCACATCCCATATGTAAAAAATCTGAAACATCTCCTCTTTCTGCTTCAAATTCTTCTTCAAGCTTTTTAACCATTTTCTCAGGGCCAGATATGTAAACTACGATTTTCCCCTCTTCTCCAAAATATTTTTCCTCTATAGAACTTTGAGCCTCATTACTTTCTTCATTAGTCTTAACTTCATTTGTTTGGTCACTTTTCCCAGCCTCTTCTGCTGGCTGATTAGAACCACAAGCCGATAACATTAATCCAGCTAATAGAATTAATACTATAAAAATGCAACTCTTCTTTCTTAAAAACTTATACATCCTAAAATCCCCCTTAAATGCTTTTTTAATGTATAATCATTATCATTTAATTTGAAAAATAAATGATAACCATTTTTTTGTGACATTGGTTATCATTACATAAACATTATATAGAATAGGAAATAAATTGTCAATCATGTATAAAATTGACTGATTAAAGGATTTATACTTCTAATATTTTTCTTTGAAAATTTCTATCAAATTCATTGTTAATTCCCTACATATATTATTACCCCAAAAAACCCCATCCTCGTTGAGTACAAACCCATTTTCATTAAGGTTAACTAAATTTTCTGCCCGTAATCCACCAATGAAATCAGAACACTTATCTTGAAAATTAAAATTTGTTGCATCTTGAATCTCTTTAAAATCAATTTTCCCAAATTGCATTTCTCCAATTATTCTATCAATTTTCTCATATTCATCTGTTACTATTTTTCCCATAAACGAAATAGGGGCACTATTTCTATCGATCATATGTTTAGTTGTCATATTGAAATACTTATAGTTCCCTAATTTGCCTCCAGCACCTATACCTAATGCTAAGCAGTCTCCTCCACGATTATTTATTTTAATATACCTATATTCATCTCTATTTTCTTTAACCATCTTAGTAAGTTCCAACACCTTAAACTTATCCTTCATCAATTCCCCATAAATGGTCCCGAACAATTCTCTTTCCATTGAAATGTCTGGTATATTTGGAATAATACCTTCTTTTATTTGACTCTGAAGTAAAGATTTTTCATGTAAAATTAAGGAATACATACTTATACCGGCTATATCAAGACTTTTTATGATATCCAAATCATAATTCAGTTCATCCATACTTTGTTCAGGATAATTATATATTAAATCAATATTTGTATTTTCAAATCCCATATCCATAATTTCCTCTATCTTTTTTACTGCCCTTTGTCCATCTCCTATTCTATTAAAAATCCCTCGTGTATTATCCACAAAGGATTGTATTCCTATGCTGAACCGATTCACTCCATTTTCTTTCATCACATATAACTTATCTTCTGTAAGCTCACTAATAGATGTTTCCATACTGATCTCAGCTTGTTTACTAATTGGAAGATATTCATGTATTGTCTTTAAGATTTCATCTATTTGTCTATGGGATAGAATAGTAGGGGTCCCTCCCCCAAAGTAAACGGAATCAAAGTCTTTACCCTGAATATAGGGATATTTACTAATAGCCTTTATTGATTCAATAATAAGCTTGTGATAATCCTTTATTGATTCATCTACATATCCCGTATTCATATTACAAAAGCTACATATCTTTCTGCAATATGGAACATGAATATAGATACTACGAGGTCTATTTGGCTTTTCAGTCAACAGCTTTGTAACATACTTCTTTTTATCTTCATTACTTATAAATATGTACTCAAGTGATTTAGTTACCTCATGATGACTCTTTAATCTTTTTGTATAATCCATTTTCTCTCCTCTTATGATTTTTTAAATTTGTAAGGTTCTTTTTATGTTTAATTGAGCAAAGATGCCTATTAGTAATAAAAGTTTAGACGATAATATATATCAACAGAAATTAATAATCCTTTTCATTGCTATTGTATATTTATTGTTTTTTATTGTCAATAATTTAATATTTTAACTATTCATTTTATAAACAATAAAAAGGATGATTCCTGATTTACAGGGGAATCATCCTTTAGATATACCTATATGTAAGGGTACTAAGTTGACATTATGGAACCCATCTACTTAAGATTCTATTATGGTTTTCTCTTTTCTTATTTTACGTTTTTCAATATAGTTTTCTATTAAACTATATATTACAGGAATTATTACCATTGTAAGGAACGTAGATACAATAAGTCCTGCCATAAGTGAAACAGCCATAGGTGAGAACAATTCACTACCAGAAAATGCAAGGGGTACGAGACCCATTACAGTTGTAGCTGCACTTAATATAATAGCATTGAACCTTTTCTCTACTGCATCAGTACACGCCTCATCTATAGTATACCCTCGTTTCCTTGCATCATTAATATACTCGATAAGTAATATACCATTTTTAACAACCAAGCCTATTAAGGCAACAACTCCTAAAAATGCCATAAATGATAATGGCTTATTCAATATAAACAATCCAACAACTGAACCTATTATTGATAAAGGTATTGTCATAAGAATAACCATCGGCTGAATAAATGAATTAAATTGAATTACAAGGATTATATATATAATAAATATAGCTATAATCGCAAGTATTGCTACAATTGTAAAATATTCTTTGATCATTTCTCTTTCGCCATCAAAGCTTATTTTAGCACCGAACGTATCCATATTAGGTAAAATTTCACTTTCTATTTTATCTTCAATAACCGATGAATCATATCCTTCCAGTACTCCCCCCTGAACAGAAACTGTTTTTTTACATTTATATCTTGTCACACAATCCTTTTTAGGACCAAAGCCTATATCTGCAATCTGTTTAAGGCATACCTTTTCACCTGTTATTGAGGACTTAATCTCTAGGTTTTCAAGATCTTTAATACTCTTCATATCACTTTTAACCTTGATATCATATTCTTTACCATCTTTTCTATAAACCGTAGCTACAGCTCCATATAGACCTATATTAATCTGCCTTTGAATATCATATTTGGAAACCCCAACACTACTTGCTTTATCTTCGTCAACATGTACTTCAAACTGGAATGTATCATCTGACATATCCATTGTTATATTATTGGTACCTTCAATTTCCTTAACCTTTGGTTCCAATAAAGCGGCCATTTCCTCCAATCTATGTAAATCCTCTCCCCCTATCTTCACACATATCTTAGGAAGTGGTTTAGCATATTCAAGCAGTTTTACTTGGCAATCTCCATCGGGAATGCTTTGATTTAATAACTCCTGTATATGATCTGCAAACTGTTTTCTATTTTCAAACTTCCTTTGTTTATCTTCCCCTAGATTAAATTTGCATACCATTTGAGCATAATCCTTTGAAGGCATTGCAGGAAGCATTGTTATGTAAAATTTAGGCATTCCATCTCCAATGGCCACGGTAGTACTGGTTATTTCAGACTGTTTTGACATAAGCTTAGCTACTTCATCGGTTAACTTCTCAGTAGCATCAATATCTCCTGATTTCTCAGAATACATATCTATATATATCAAATCCTTATCAACATAAGGGAAAAATTGTGAACTAAGGGACGGCAAGATAAATTTCACAACCAATACAAGCACAATAAATACTGAGACTATAGTTAGTATTTTTGCTTTTAATGCTATACCCAATGTTTTTCTAAAAAAGCCCCTAACAACGCTTTCTTTCTTATTTTCTTGTTTTTCAACTTTAAAAAATATGGAGGCCATAGGAGGCATAACAAACATAGCCGCAAGATATGAAGCTACGACTGAAATTATTAGAACCAAAGGAACTGCCTTAACAAATTCACCTACAACACCATGAATACCTAATAGTGGAGAAAAAGCTGCAATTGTAGTAAGGGTAGCTGTAAAAATCGGTATGGCCGATGCCTTAGTCCCAGTACGTACTGCTGATATCCTATCTTCTCCATCATTCATCCTTACTTGAATCATATCACTAACAACTATAGCATTATCAACCAAAATCCCTAGGGCTATAATAAGAGCAGTTAATGATATCTGATGAATTTTAATCCCTGTAAAATACATTACTGTAAATGTAATTAATATTGAGAATGGTACGGCGGTAGAAACCACAACGGCATTTCTAAGCCCCATTCCTAAGCACACAACGATAATTACAAATACTATACCGGTTAAAAGGTTTTTCATAAATTCATTTGTAGAGTCACTTACATCCTGGGGTTGATAAACAACCTCCTGTATTATAAGATCCTCAGGAAGCTGAGCCTTTAATTCATCAATAGCATTTCTTACATCTTTTCCTATGATAACGACATTTTTGCTTTCCTCAAAATATCCAGTAAGAAGAACAGCATTTTCTCCATCCTGCTTGAATTTCTCAACACCATCTTCAACTACCATATTTATTTCTGCAATATCCCCAAGCCTTGTAACAACTCCTGTTTCCCTGGAAACAGCAACAATTATGTTTCTGATATCCTTTAAGGATGAATAGTTTCCAAAGGTTTTAACTTTGATTTTCTGTTGCCCACACTCTATATCTCCCGATGGTATTTCTATATTTTGAGCCATGAGCAAGGTATATATATCTTCCAGAGATATACCCAATTGATTAAGCCTTGCAACATCTATTTTTACTTCTACTTCCTTTTCTAAATCTCCATTTATACAAAACCTTGATACACCTTCAATATCTATTAGCTTTTCCTTGAACTGCTCTCCAAAGGATGCAAGCTGTTCATAGCTATAATGTTCACCGGATAGGCTTATAATAATACCCGCCGTTTCAGCGAGGTCTGTATTAATTGTACTTTGAAAGCATCCTGTGGGAAGCTCACTTCTTATATCCGCTATTGCATTTCTTACATTCTGCATAGATTGGTCGGTATCAACATTACTATGGAATATAACACCCACAATCGAAACACTGTCCTTTGATACCGTCATACTGTAATCATATCCATCCAATTCCGATAATTCATCTTCTATTTTTTTAGTAACAAGCTGGTCAACATCTTCTGCGGATGCTCCTGGATAAGGTGTTATTACCATGGCAATAGGTGCTGAAACATCTGGACTTTCTTGTCTTGGAAGGTGATAGTAGCACACAACACCCGCAATAGCAATTATTATTGTTAGAAAAATTATTATTTTTTTGCGGTCTATCATACTACTTATGAGATTGCTCATTATGCTCCCTCCTCACCTATAACTTTTACCTTTATACCATCACTTAGATTTTTCATTCCACTTATTACAATAGCATCATCATTTTTAATTCCACTGACCCTTACACGATCTCCGTAGGTCCTTCCAGTCTCTACTATCGTCTTAAATGCTCTACCATCTCTTACAACATATACATAATTCTGTCCACTGGATAACAAGCATGTAACAGGTATCCAAACAGCCTTTTCTGTTCCCAAATCAAAATCGACCTTAGCAATAGACCCTAATTTAAAAACATTTTCTTTTATTGTTATTTCTGCATTATATGTTCTTGTTTCAACATCGGGAGCTTCAGCTATGTTTGTCACTGTTCCCTCTGCCTTTTGTCCATCTACTTCAACGTATGCCTCCATACCAATATTAATTTTACTTAAATCTTTTTGTGCAATTCCTACATTTATAACTCTTTGAACGCTTCTTATAACCACAACGGGATATCCCTGGGGAACCAGTTCACTTTCCTCGAAGGGAACTTTTAATACGCTTCCATCTTGATCCGCATAAAGGGTTGCATCATCTAATAAACTTTTTTTATAATCATAGTCTGTCTTAGCCGTACTAAATTGTGCCTGAGCCTGGCTATAGGTATGTTCGCTGGTTGAAACTTGAAGTTTAGCTTTGTCATATGAATCCTCGGTTACGCTTCCTTTTTTGTATAATTTTTCAACCCTTGCAAGTAGGCTTTGCGCATATTGATATGCATCATTGGCCTTCTTTACATTTAAATTAGCTGTTTCTAAAGTAGACTTTGCAGCGTCAAACTGAAATTGAAGATCTTGTATATCAAGCTGAGCTAGCTTATCTCCTTTTTTTACTTCATCTCCTTCATTCACAAAAACCCTTCCTAATTTTCCCGGCGTTTTAAAGCCACATTTTACTATATCCTGTGAATCAACTGTACCTAAATAAGAAAGTAAAACGGGCATTTCGGATTCCTTTACCTCTTCAATTTTAACCGCTCTTACTTTTTCTTCTATAGATGTTTCTTCCGTTTTAGAACACCCAGTTACAATAAGAACTAGAACCATCATTATTTGTATTCCAAACAAAATTCTCCTATTCATAATAGAACCTCCTCTGCACTGAATAAATTCATAAAGTTCATCAGTTTTTGTCATACACTCTTTCATTTACCCGTTAATTGCACTTCATTTTCAAACTATGTTTATCCCCTTCTAAGTACGCCTCCTTTCAAAATAAATATAAAAGAACAGAGATTCGCTTTTAAATAACAAAATAAGCGAACGTCAATTCATTATTGCTTAAAAAAATAAATCAGATACTATTAAGACGTTCAGCAAAATCACTCATCAAAAAGCTATTATACTGAAGAAAATTAGTTTTTACATCTTCATCCTTACTGTTTCTCAAGATACTTATGGTTCCTTGAACAACAGCCACTGCCAAAGCATAGGAAAATTCATACTTATTGATAAAACTACCTGTATTAAATTTACTAACCAGCTTATGTATATTATCTGCCAGCATATCAATGAAGCCTTCTATTATATTTCCCATTTTAGTACCCCTACACCCATCAATCACTACAAAAAAAATGGATTTATTGGCAATGTACAAATCTAAAAAACGATTTAAAGTATCATAAATATAATTCTTGTAATCAATGTTTTCTAAAACATTTTCCGTATTTATCATTTGTACCAATTCTCCAAAAACCGGCTTCACAACTTCTTTTAGTAAAGATTCTTTGTTTTCAAAGTATCTATATAGATTTCCTACAGCCACATTGGCTCCCTTTGCAATATTTTTTATAGATGCCTTATCATATCCTTTTTCACTAAATTCTTTTATTGCTGATTCAATAATTCTTTTTCTGATTTCTTCTTTTAAAAACTGAGCCACTACATAACCCCTCCAATATTTAATTTTAATGGAAATTTTAACCTTTGTCAAGTGAACATTTAATCTAATTATAGCAAACTAATAGAGATTTCGCAGGGACGGAGTTATTAACATTGTTATGTTTTAAAGCCATGTTGTCAACAACTCTGTACCCTTGACATACTCTAAATAGTTTTCTACAACTGATACTTTTATTTCAAACAATACCTTAGGTTTTCTTCCCATGATAAAACTACCCTTATAATATACAGTTATATTATTTTAACTGTATATTATAAGGGGAGCATATCAAAATCCTATGATATAAGTAATTTACACGAACATAATTATTAATTTCAAGTATTTTTAAAGACGGTTACATACAATAACCGTCTTTAAATAAATCCTATTGCTTTATCAGTTTATTATAGACCTCTTTTATTTTTCTCATTACTTGTTCTTCTCTAAAATATACATTGGGGATTTTTAAATCTTCCTCAAAAGGTGAAAACCTTCCTGTAAATACTGACAATTCTGCTAATAACTTATACTCCTCTTCATTTAAAGTATTATAGTCTAATTCAATATCAAATGTTTGTGTATATTCATCACAAAATATTTCCATTTCATAATTTCCATTAATATATTCTCGTAGTAAATAATATATGTTTTCCTTCGGACTCATTAACTCCACTCTTTCTATTTAGGTATTTTAGGTAAATTCCCTATTGCTTTTCTTGTATACTCAAAATGATAAATTGTGTTTGTTGCTTTGTCATATAATACTTCTAAATTATACATTTTACCATTTTTATACATTGTTGTGTAGTGCATTAAGGCATTAGAACCTCTTGGGTCTACAACTCCTTTTGGGTATGTCGCAGGGACGGAGTTGTTGACACTATTATGCTTTTAGAATACTACCTCTATTAATACCTGTAAGTCTAGCCATTTGTCTAATTGATAACTTGTATTTTTCTTTTAGTTTTCTCAAATATATATTTCTTGTACATCTATCAAAGTTTTGTAAATCTGATGTATGGTTTATCTTACATACTTTTTTTATTATTGTTCTTGCTTCTTCGTCGGTTATGCGGTGTTTTTTCTCTACATCTAAACAAGCATCATCATTGACCTCATTATTATATTGAATAAATCCTTCTACTGCCTTTTTTGTATCATTATTGAATATATTAAGTGTAAAGCCTATATCAATTAGCTCTGATTTATTTACATATTCATGATAACTACTCCATTTGTATTCTTCTATATTAGTTACTAATCCAGCTTTAATAGGGTTTTGATGAATATACCGCTGGACAGTTAGGAGATATTTATCATCTTCTACGGGCTCACTTTTAAATCGATCTTGAAATAAGTTTCCTATTCTGTCGTATTTACTGTTGTACCAATAAACATAACTTCCACATATCCTACGCATTACTTGTTCTAAT
>JAOASB010000002.1 GCA_025210375.1 Maledivibacter sp.
TACTTGGCTAAACCTAATATGCGAATATCATCCTTGATTTAATTGCTTAAGATATAAGCATATTTGATGGTATGGCTTTGAAGAATTTTAGACTACATATGGTAGATAGTTTTTGTAGAAGGTAATTATGCAATTTGCTCATGTGTTAACTTGTATATATGTAGAGAATATTTTTCCTTCCAGTGACTAATAATAAGTTTAGTATGGGAGGTGAAATTTTGAAAAGAGTAGCTGTTGAAAGGTCTTTAAGCAATGTTAAATCCTATTTAAAGGAACAAGGATATTCGGTTGAAAGCTTAGAAAATAACAAAGATAAGATTAATTCCTTTGATGCTATTGTAGTATCTGGACAAAATAGTAACTTTTTAGGTATGCATGATACTTCTACAAAGGCGTCTGTAATATATGCACAAGGATTAACACCTGAAGATGTACATAGACAATTAGAAAAAAGAATGCAATAATATAGACCTCCCTTGTGGAGGTTTCAGGCTACCTAAAAACCCGAATTTCTTCGTTGTTGCTGAAACCTAGAACCCTTACGTATGCCTATATACGCTACGGCCTCTCGGTTTCAGCACGCCTCGAACTTCAGTTTTTTATGTAGCCTGTCATCTTGTAGACTTTGTCTACAATCTGAGACCTCCCTTGTGGAGGTTTTATATTCCTTAAAGGTCAATGCTTTTAGATTTGTCATAGGTTGTAAGTTCAAAGTTTTGAGGGTTGAGAAGTCCTAACTTAGTGCTAATAATAAATGAGATGAAACCTAATATATTGTGCTTGTATATATATATAAACTTTGATAGTATATTAGTTATGTAAATATTTTTAATCAACTCTTAAAACTTGCTTTAAATCTAATAGATAGCTTTTGATATTTTTAAAAATAAACTTAAAAAGATGACTCGAAAACTTGGAACTTAGAACTTACAATTTAGAATTTTAAAAGACAGGTGATTAAATGAATATAGATGATTATTTACCAATAAATAAGAATGATATGGAAAAAAGAGGTTGGGAAAGGCCCGACTTCGTTGTGGTTACAGGAGATGCCTATGTAGATCACCCTAGTTTTGGAGCGGCTGTTATATCTAGGGTTTTAGAAAATATTGGATTCAAGGTAGGCATAATAGCTCAACCTAATTGGAAAAATTTAAATGATATAAAAAGCCTAGGAAGACCAAGACTTGGTTTTTTGGTTACGTCTGGAAACCTAGACTCTATGGTGAACCATTATACTGTTAGCAGAAGACTAAGGGATAAAGACTCCTTTTCACCGGGGGGAAAGACTGGATTAAGACCAGATAGGGCTACAATAGTATATTGTAATTTGATTAGACAAGCATATAAAAAGATGCCCATAATTATTGGGGGTGTTGAAGCTAGCTTGAGGAGATTTGCTCACTATGATTATTGGAGTGATAAGGTTAGAAGATCCATTCTCATCGATAGTACCGCGGACTTATTAGTTTATGGTATGGGAGAAAATCAGATAAGGGAAATAGCAAATAATCTTAATGATGGGCTTGACATTCAATATATTAGTCATATACCGGGAACCTGTTTTATAACCGAGGAATTAGAAAATTTATATGATTATAGAGTCATTCCATCCTTTGAAGAAATAGAAAATGATGGGAAGGATTTTGCAAGGGCTTTCAAAATTCAGTATGAAGAACAAGATCCTATCTATGGTAAGGTATTAGTACAAAAGCATAGAGAAAAATACTTGGTACAAAATCCACCTACGCCTCCCTTAAAGAGGTATGAATTGGATAAGGTATATTCTTTACCATACCAAAGAGATTATCATCCTTCCTATGAAAAACTAGGGGGAGTTCCCGCTATTAGAGAGGTAAAGCATAGTATAATTAGTGAACGAGGTTGTTTTGGTAATTGTTCATTTTGTTCATTAGCCTTTCATCAAGGGAGAATGGTTAGAAGTAGGAGCCATGAATCTATTATTGAAGAAGCTGAAAAGATCATAAAGGATAAGGACTTTAAGGGATATATAAATGATGTTGGTGGGCCAACTGCTAATTTTAGACATGCCGCGTGCGAAAAGCAAGCTAAAAAAGGTGTATGTAAGGATAAGCAGTGCTTATTCCCTAAGCCATGTACGAATCTTAAGGTCGATCATAAAGATTATTTAGATTTACTAAGAAAACTTAGGAAACTGCCTGATGTAAAAAAGGTTTTTATACGATCGGGGCTTAGATATGATTATATTATGGCGGATAAAGACGAAGAGTTTTTTAAAGAATTATGTATGCATCATGTCAGTGGACAATTAAAAGTAGCTCCAGAGCATATTTCTGACGAAGTATTGGAATTGATGGGTAAGCCGAAAAGAAAGGTTTATGAAGGATTTGTTAAGAAATTTACTAGAATCAATAAGGATATTAATAAAAAGCAATTTATTGTTCCCTACCTAATGTCCAGTCATCCAGGTAGCACATTAAAATCTGCCATACAATTGGCAGAATATTTAAGGGACATTGGATATTATCCTGAGCAAGTCCAGGATTTTTACCCTACACCGGGAACTTTGTCAACATGTATGTATTACACTGAGTTGGACCCTAGAACAATGAAACCCGTGTATATACCTAAAGGCAAGCTTGAAAAAGCTATGCAAAGGGCATTGCTTCAATATAGAAATCCTAAAAACTATGATTTAGTAAAAAGAGCTTTAATTATTGGTGGAAGAGAAGATTTAATAGGATTTGATTCAAAATGCTTAATAAGGCCTAAGGGCAAAGGTGAAGATATAAAAAGAATTTCAAAGAAAAAAAGTAAAAATCCAAGGTATAAGACTAAGTATAGTAAGAAAAAAAGATAGTAAATAAATAAAGCTAAGCTATAGGGGGTATTTCTGAAGAATGAGTTCTATTCAGAAAGCTCCCTTTTGTTATTTGAGGAAATTGCATAACTTTTACTTGGTAGAATTGCATAATATATATGGTATAGCCTTTGAGATTTTAAAACTACATGCGGTAGATGGTTTTTATAAAAAGTAATTATGCAATTTACTCATTTGATAAGAAATAAGAATTGGTAAAAAATATTGTAAATTAAAAATATATATGCTATAATCATATACATGGTATTCTCAACACATACAAGTGTATGTCGTAAGAACACAGGAGGCGTTTATGAAAAGCAAATATTTAGTAATAGATAAGGAAATATTACCTGATGTTTTTGAAAAGGTACTAAAGGCTAAGGAATTGATAAGAAGAGGCAAAGTAAAAGGGATAACGGAAGCTGTTAAAAATGTAGGTATAAGCAGAAGTACCTTTTATAAATATAAGGATTATGTGTTTGCTTTATCTGAAGGTAATTTAGGTAAAAAAGTAACTATTTCACTTCTATTAGAACATGAGACAGGAGTATTATCTGATATATTAAATAAAATTGCTGAGAAGAAGGGAAATGTATTAACGATTAATCAAAATATACCAATTAATAAAATAGCCAATGTTAGTATAACCTTTGATATTACAGATTTGGATATTGAACTTGATACATTAATAGATGAATTGGAAGGAACAAATGGAGTAAATATGATAAACATTATAGCCATGGGGTAGGAGGTAATTATGTCGAATATAAAGATAGGGATTTTAGGACTAGGCAATGTAGGGACAGGTGTATATCAAATATTACAAGAAAATAGTGAAGAGATATATAAATATTTGAATTGCGGCATAGAAGTAGAAAAAATAATGGTAAGAACAATAAATAAAGATAGGAATATATCAATAAGTCAGGAAGTATTGACCGATAATATTGACGATATTCTAAATGATGAGAGTATACAAATTGTAGTTGAATTAATGGGAGGCATAAATCCGGCTCAAGATTATATAAAAAGGGCAATTGAAAAGGGAAAACATGTGGTAACTGCTAATAAAGCAGTAATGGCTACATATGGTAAGGAGCTTAAGGCCTTAGCAAAGGATAATGGAGTATTTATAAATTATGAAGCTAGTGTTGGGGGAGGCATCCCTATAATCAATACTTTGATGGAGAGTCTAGCGGCAAATAAAATTGAAGAAATTATTGGAATTATAAATGGGACTACTAATTATATATTAACTCAAATGACGAATAACAATATGAGCTTTGATGATGCTTTAAAATTAGCTCAAGATAACGGATATGCTGAGGCCGATCCTACATCTGATATTGAAGGAGAAGACGCTGCCTTTAAGATTTCTATATTAACATCTATTGCCCATGGTATAAATATTCCGGCTAATGTTATTGAAAGAGAAGGAATTACCAGAATACATCAAAGTGATATAGAATATGCATCTGAGCTAGGATATAAGATAAAGCTCCTAGCAGCTTCAAAAAAGTATGGGGATTCTATAGAAATATATGTTTACCCTTCACTGGTACCTAATGCACATCCTCTAGCTTCAATAAGTAATGAATTTAATGCTTTATTTGTTAGGGGTAATGCGGTTGGGGAGCTTTTATTATATGGTAAAGGAGCAGGCTCTTTGCCTACAGGAAGTGCAGTGTTGGGAGATATTTTGTCTGTAGCGAAGCTTATAAACAATAATATAGAAAATAATAAGGAATCCAATGATTTATTAAATAAATATGAAGTAAAAGGAATTGGAAGAAGCCAGTATTATATACGCTTACAAGTGACTGATAAGCCCGGTGTATTGGGTAGTATAGCTATGACATTTGGAAAGCATGGAATTAGCTTGGATTCCGTGGTGCAAAAAGGAAAACGAGAAGAAACCGTAGCACTAGTTTTTATTACCCATGATATTGATAAAGGTATATTGGATAGCGCCCTTGAGGAAGTGGATTCCTATGAGTATGTTGAAAAAATAGCCAGTATTTTAAAGGTCGAAAATATGTAGAGATATAGGTTTGTGTATATATAAACAAATTTATACATAAAAATTAACTTCTGCTATTGACTTTAGAATCTAATACTATTAGAATAATATAAAATATTATATAGAAAAAAGCTACGAAGGATAGTAGTAAATAGTATCTAACTTAAGGATATTAAGAATAATTTCTTTATATATCATACAGAGAGTCGGTGGGTGGTGGAAACCGATAGTTAGAATTATTGAATCCGATCCTAAGCTGTATAGGGGTAAAAACCTATACCGGTAATTATCGTTAAATATTTTTAAGACTGTATAAAATACAGTGAAACAAGGTGGTACCACGTGGATTTACTCCCCGTCCTTGACTATTATGTCAAGGAACGGGGTTTTTTAATATAAGGCATATTCCAAAAATGAATAAGTCATCTCAATCGTCCTTCTGATTCTTTTCGTCGTTACTAGGTCACTTACATACAATGAGTATGCCCGTGACTGAGTGCCTAGAAAATAATCAAAATTACTTTGCGACCTGAGGTCTTTATTTTCTTCATATGCCTAATAAAACGAAGATAGCCGGCTATTTATTTTGCTAAGGGAATTATAAATTAAATATATAAGGAGAGGGTAATCTTGGATAGAAAAAAAGTGCTAATAGCTGAAAAAGTCAATATAGAATCTATAAAAAATGTTTTAGAGTCTCATGTGGAGGTTGATGTGAAGCTAGATTTGCCTAGAGAAGAATTACTAAGGGAAATTGGAAATTATGATGGACTTATAGTTAGAAGTAGTACAAAAGTAGATAAAGAGTTACTTGCAAATACAAAAAAACTAAAGGTTGTGGGTAGAGCAGGAAATGGTATAGATAATATAATGATTGATGAAGCAACAAAAAAAGGTGTGGTAGTAGCTAATACACCTGATAGTAATAGCATATCAGCCTGTGAATTAACGATAGGTCTTTTATTAGCCACGGCAAGGAATATATGTAGGGCAAACAGCTATCTTAAATCTGGAAAATGGGATAGGAAACGATTTATGGGTTCAGAGCTTTATAACAAGACACTAGGGATTATTGGACTTGGAAGAATTGGAGGCTTGGTTGCTTCTAGAATGGCTGCCTTTGGTATGAATATCATTGCATATGATCCATATATTCCCGATGAGAGATTTGAAAGATTTAATGCAGCAAAAAAAGAAAACCTAGAGGAATTGCTAGCAGAGTCGGATTTTATAACTATTCATACTCCTAAGACAACTGAAACAATTGGAATGATTAGTGAAGAAGAAATAGGAAAAATGAAGGACGAAGTAATTATAGTTAATGTTGCAAGGGGAGGAATCATAGACGAAAAAGCTCTTTTACAAGGATTAAAGAGTGGGAAGGTTATAGGTGCAGGGATAGATGTTCATGAAAAAGAACCTTCATATAACAATCCATTATTCGAGCTAGATAATACTGTTGTTACTCCACATATCGGAGCGAGTACAAATGAGGCTCAGCTCAATGTGGGAGAAACAATCGCTAAACAAGTTTTATGCGCATTAGATGGTGAAGTAGTTCCAAATGCAATAAATCTACCTACTTTAAATAGAGATGAATTAAAG
This sequence comes from Maledivibacter sp., assembly GCA_025210375.1. Lineage (NCBI taxonomy): Bacteria > Bacillati > Bacillota > Clostridia > Peptostreptococcales > Caminicellaceae > Maledivibacter > Maledivibacter sp. The sequence goes on from JAOASB010000002.1 coordinate 6,471, forward strand.
GTTATAAAGCCATACTTATATTTGATGGAAAAGCTAGGAAAGATATATTATCAGCTTTATACAACTCCAATTGACATGATAGATATAAATTACTATGGTAGCATTGCTAATCAAGATGTAGAAATGATTACGGTGGCATTTTTAAAGGGATTATTAGAGCCCGTTATAAAGGAAAGAGTTAATTATGTAAATGCAAGGCTGATATCAAAGCAAAGGGGAATAGTTATAAATGAAAGAAAGTTAAACGAAAATTACAATGGGTACACTGATCTGGTAAAAGTGAAGATAAGAGGCAAGGATATAAACTTTACATTGTCAGGTAATCTTTCTAGAAAAAATGAAGGTAGACTGGTTGAAATGCTTGGATATGAGATAGATGTAACTCCTAGTGAACATATGCTTTTTATACAAAACAAGGATATCCCAGGAGTAATAGGAAGGATTGGAACAGTATTAGGAACTGAAAACGTAAATATTGCATCAATGCAGGTCGGTAGATTGGAAATGGGAGAAGAAGCTTTAATGCTTCTAAATGTTGATAATGAAGTATCTACTGAAACCTTAAAAGAAGTTGAAAAAATTAGCAATATTTTGTCAGTAAAAAAAGTTGAATTGTAAAAGAACCTTGGTCGATACTTTCATTCCTTAAGCTTTATTCTTGTAAAACCATAGGAAGTTCCAAGTAAATCTTTAAATTAATATAAATCTAACTCTTAAGCCCAGGTTGTTTATAGTGTATTTAAATTAGCTATAAATAATCTGGGCTTTATACATATTTATTTCTTCATACATCCTATACTTTATTGCGATACAACGGTAGCTTGTTAATAAATTTTAAAGTTTGCAAAAAAATTGTAAAGCAATGGAGGATAACCGTGAGAGAATAAAGAATTATTATACTAAAGGGAATTTTAAAAAATTGCTAAAAATTTTGAGATTTATTTCTTATTTGACGTTTTGAAGACGACATAATAATAAAATAAAAAAAGAGTATAATACAATGTATGGTTTTATTAAACTAATAACATTGGTAGAAGGAGAGGGAGCCATGTCTATTGTCTACGTTGATGGTGAAAGTTTAACTATCAAGGATGTAATAAAAGTATCTAGACAGGATTACAAAATACAACTTACTAAGGATACAATTAAGAAAATCAAGCAAGCTAGAAAAGTGGTTGATGAATTTGTTGAAAATGAAAAGGTTGTTTACGGTATAACTACTGGTTTTGGTAAATTTAGTGATGTTGCAATCTCTAAGGAAGAGACAAAGGGACTACAAAAAAATCTAATTATGAGTCATGCTTGTGGAGTAGGAAATCATTTTCATGAAGAAATATCTAGGGCGATAATGCTTCTTAGAATAAATGCACTAGCTAAGGGTTTTTCAGGAATTAGATTATCTACATTAGATACTTTAATAAATATGCTAAACAAGGGAGTACATCCTTTAATACCTGAAAAGGGTTCACTTGGAGCCAGCGGAGATTTAGCTCCCCTTTCCCATATGGTTTTAGTAATGATGGGAATGGGAGAAGCGATATATAAAAATGAAAAGCTAACAGGAAAAGAAGCCATGGAAAGAGCAGAAATACCTACAATAGAATTAACCTCTAAAGAAGGTTTAGCTTTGATCAACGGAACTCAAGTGATGACAGCTGTAGGAGCCCTAACAGTTTATGATGCATTAAAACTAGTAAAAATGGCTGATATAAGTGCCGCCATGACCTTAGAAGCCTTAAATGGTATTACAGACGCCTTTGATGCAAGAATACATGCAGTTCGACCCCATAAAGGCCAAGGGGATTGTGCCGAAAATATTTTGAGATTAACCCAAGGAAGTAATATGACAACGAGACAGGGCGAAATTAGAGTACAGGATGCATATTCACTAAGATGTACACCACAAATACATGGTGGGAGCAGAGATGCTATTGATTATGTGCTTGAAAAGATAAATATAGAAATAAACTCTGTTACGGATAATCCCATAATATTTGCACAGCAAAGGGATGTCATATCAGGAGGAAATTTCCACGGACAGCCCATGGCTTTGGCATTTGATTTCCTAGGTATTGCAATAGCTGAGATAGCAAATGTTTCTGAAAGAAGAATCGAGAGGCTTGTAAATCCACAATTAAGTGGTTTGCCGGCATTTCTAACAGAAAAAGGAGGGCTTAACTCAGGTTTTATGATTGCTCAATACTCTGCTGCTGCATTGGTTTCGGAAAATAAAGTTTTAGCACATCCTGCAAGTGTTGATTCTATACCATCCTCAGCAAATCAAGAAGATCATGTTAGCATGGGAACCATAGCGGCAAGAAAAGCAAGGGATATACTAGAGAATGTAACCAATGTCTTAGCCATTGAGATATTGGCTGCTTCCCAAGCAATAGACTTTAATAAAAATAGGGAATTAGGGAAAGGTACTAAAGTAGCGTATGAAATTATTAGAAAGGAAGTATCAACACTTCATGAAGACCGAGTGATGTATACAGATATAAATAAATGTTCAGAATTAATTAAAAAACATATGATTATTGATGAAGTGGAAAATATTATAGGTAATATGAATTAATTGTATAGGATTTTTTAGAATTCGAGGCAAATTAGTATTAGCATATTTGCCTTGAATTTTTTTTGATTAATTGAAGAAATTGTGTAATTGTTTTTTATAAAACCCATATATATAGAATTTAGTATAGACTTTAACTTATACTATGAAAACCCTATACTATAGATAGTTTTTAAAATCCCAATAGCTATACCATCAAATATGCTTATATCTTAAGCAATCAAATTAATGATGATATTCGCATATTAGGCTTAGCCAAGTGAGAGTTGTACAATTTTGTCAATTAAATAAGCTGCAAAATATCACAAAAAAACGAAAGAGTTTAATGAATAAGCATTGCTATTTTAGGTATTTATATGTAAAATAATTGACATAGAAATATTTTAAATGATAAGATAGTATCAAATATAATAATTGGAGTGGTAGTAAATGCTGTCAAAGGATAAATTAGACAGAATAAACTTATTAGCAAAAAAAGCAAAAACACAAGGTTTGACTAGTCTAGAGAAGGAAGAACAAAAGAAGCTTAGACAAGAGTATTTAAATTCTTTTAGGAAAAGCTTTAGAAAGCAACTAGACTGTATAGAGTTTAAGGATTGATAAGTACGGAAGATCAAAAAGGGGGAATATTAGTGTCTGAGAAACAATATGTAATATTTAAATTAGGTAATGAGGAATATGGTGTAGAAATTATGAATGTAAAGGAAATAAGTGAATTTAAAGAAAGTACTAAGGTTCCCAATACGCCATATTTTGTTGATGGAATAATAAATTTAAGAGGGGAAATTATTCCAATAATAAATCTTAAAAAAAGATTTGAAGTTTCTGATGGGGAGATTGATTCTGATACAAGAATAATTGTTATCAATATAAATGATAGAAATGTTGGATTTGTTGTAGATGAAGCTTCCCAAGTACTAAGAATAAATGATAATGATATCGATGAAGCACCTGAAATTGTTGCTGGAGTAGATAGACAATATATTACAGGTGTAGGTAAAGTTGGAGAAAAAATTATTATTTTATTGGATTTAGAAAAAATTCTTACAGATGAGGAAAAAGAAAAATTAGGAGATTTGGAATAATATTGTATTAAATGTTGATAAAAAAATCTTCTTTGACAACAGTAAAACCCATGATTCGCACGTCATATAGTATATAATCGTATCAATAATACAATATATAGTGAGGTGCGAAGGATGAAAAAGATACTGTTGTTTTTTTTATTATTAATTACATTAGTAATTAATAAAAGTATGATTTTTGCAGTAGAAGATACTAGCAGTACTGTAAGTGAGGATCAAATAATTGAAATAGGAAATGATGTACATGATCTATTAAATAAAAGAGCCCTTTTATGGAATGAATTATTTTGCCAGCAATCTAATCTAGAGGATATAAATGAAGAATTAAAAAAAATAGTTGCTCCTCCATTACTTACATATGATATAGAAGCCTTTAGTGAGATAAAAAATGGGTGTACAAGCATGGAAAGAATACTTAAGGTGGATGTTTTAAAAGTAAAGGATGTAGAAATAGGTGAGAAGGAAATAACTGTTGATATAGAAGTAGAATGGCTTATGGAAGGATTTGAGAAAAACTATAGAGAAAATATTGATTATAGAATGAATTTAATCAAGAGTAATGAGATATGGAAAATAAGTGATTATAAGGTTATTTAATTTTAAACAATAAATTATAGAAAGTTTAGGGTAAATCTTAATTTATACATATGGAAATATCCCATGTTTCTGTGGATTTTTGATATGTATAAATTAAAGTCCTTACTTAAATCCCTATAGTTATTTTGTTTTATGATGTGAATTATCTATTCACATTTTTCTTTTTGCATGACTTAAGGAATATTTGAAAAATAAATTATCATCCTACTCGTTCTTTTAATTCTTTTGTTCTTATTTCATTTCTTACATACAGTGATTATATTTAGGATAAAGTGTCTAAAAAATAATCAAAATCACTTTACAAACTGACCTATTTAGTTTTTTATATGATTAATTGAAAAAATTAGAAGTATAAGACTATTCCATATGTCTAAAAGATTCGATATAATTATATAATAAAAGTTATATTTCAACAAATTTATGAGGTGTTCTAATGACGAGAAATGTAGATGCTAAGGTTCTGAATGGAGTGATTGATAAAACTATTCAAGCCATTGAATCTGGCAAAAAAGAAATATTTGAGATTAGTGAAAAAGCTAGAAATGATTGTAATGAAGTTGAAAATGAACTTTATGAGCTTAAGGAAAGAGTTAGAAAAATAATAGAAGAAGTAGATAAGATAGAGATACTTGAAAAAAACAGTAGAAAAAAACTATTGATCGTTAGTAGAAATTTTGACCAGTTTAATGAGAGTGATATCAGAAAAGCTTATGAGATAGCCAATGACCTTCAAGTGAAGTTGACCTTAAAAAGACACGAAGAAAAAGAGCTTATTAAGGTAAGAAAGAGTCTTGAAATGAGACTAAAAAGATCTAAGGAAGTTGTTGACAAGGCTGAAGCTTTGACTTCCAAGGTTGGTGTAGCATTAGGATACCTAAGTGGAAATCTTCAAGGAGTTTTTGAACAGTTAGAAGATATTCAGCAAAGACAATTTATGGGAATGAAGATTATAAAAGCCCAAGAGGAAGAGAGACAAAGAGTGTCCAAGGAAATTCATGATGGGCCTGCTCAGACCATGGCAAATGTAGTGCTTAAAGCTGAATTGTGTGATAGATTATTAGATATTGATCAAGAAAAGGCTAAAAAAGAGTTACAGTTATTAAAGGAAATTGTTAGGGATAGTTTAAAGGATATAAGAAAAATAATATATGATTTACTACCAATGTCATTAGATGATCTAGGTCTGGTACCAACAATTCAAAGGTTAGTTTTAAACTTTAGAAATGCCACTAAAACAAATATAGATTTCATTGTTAGTGAGAATAGATTAATAAAGGAATCTATTATCCAACTTACCATATTTAGAATAATCCAAGAGGGCCTCAATAATGTAAAAAAGCATGCACAAGCTGATAACGTTTTAATCAAATTAGATATCGGAATGAACAAAATATATTTAAAGATAATAGACGATGGGATAGGATTTAATGTGAATGAGAAGGTAAATTCCCTAGATGATAAAAATGGTTTTGGTCTTTATAGTATAAGAGAGAGGGTGGATCTCCTAAATGGTAATCTTAATATAGAAAGTGAAAAGGGGAAAGGCACTAGAATAAGTGTTTCTATCCCATTATGTGAAGAGGAGGAGTAAGTATGGAGGAAAATAAGATTAGAATTCTCATAGTCGATGATCATTCTCTAATGAGGCAAGGTTTAAAGCAAATTTTAGAAATAGAGGAGGACATCGAGGTAGTTGGATTAGCTGTAGATGGTGAAGATGGTTTAGAAAAATGCTTGAAGCTTAAGCCCGATGTAATACTTTTGGATATAAATATGCCGAATATGAATGGAATACAAACACTAAGAAGAATTAAAGATATGGGAATAGATACAAAGGTAATTATGCTAACCATCCATGACGATAGAGAATATCTATTTGAAACCGTTAATATTGGAGCAGAAGGATATGTGCTAAAGGATGCTGAATCAAATAGCCTAATTAGAGCCATAAGAAATGTACATTTAGGGGAGTCTTATATTCATCCTAGCCTAGCTTCAGAATTTGTTAGAGAGTATAAAAGCCGTGGTAAGGATTCGGATAAAGAGAATAACAAGAATAAATTAACTAGGAGAGAATATGAAGTATTAACCCTTATAGCTGAAGGACTCAATAATAAAGAAATCGCTGAAAGCCTATTTATTAGTGAAAAAACTGTAAAAAATCATGTTTCCAATATATTTAAGAAGATTGAAGTTAATGATAGAACTCAAGCAGCTATCTATGCTTTTAAGCATAATATAAAAAAGATTTAGTACTTTGACTAGATATCTTAATTTGACTCAAAACTTAGTGGCTTAATGTCGCTGAGTTTTATTTTAATTTTTGGGAAAAATAAATAAGGCATATGAAAAAAATAGACAACTTAGACCATGAAGTGATTTTGATTATTTTCTAGGCACTGGGTCGTGTACATCCTCACTACATACAAGTCATCCGGTAAAGACTAAAAGAATTAAAAGGACGAGTAAAATGATCAGTTTATTTTTTGAATATGACTAAAACTTATATATGACTATTGACAAATTTTCAGAAAAAAAATAATATTAAGTTAGAAAAAATAATACATATAAAAATATTTTTATTGTGGAGGTAATATATGGATATGAAATTTAAAGAAATACATGAAAGAGTAACCTACAAGTTCAAGAACGTATGGGAGGAAATCAGCGAAGCTGAGAAGCAAGCTACATTTGATCTTTCAGATGAATACAAAAACTTCTTAGATAATGGTAAAACTGAGAGAGAATGTGTAGATGAGATAGTGAAAGTAGCAAAGCATGAGGGATTTAGGAATTTGGAAGAAATTATAAAGGGTAATGAAGAAATAAAGCTAGGTATGAAAATTTATGCAAATAATAAGGGTAAAGCGGCGCTATTATTGGTAGTGGGTGAAGATAAAATAGACAAAGGTATGAATGTAGTGGGAACCCATATAGATTCCCCTAGATTAGACTTAAAGCCATTTCCATTGTATGAAGACGGTGGATTAGCTTTTCTTAAAACCCATTATTATGGTGGTATAAGAAAATATCAATGGGCATCCCTCCCCCTAGCACTACATGGGGTGATATTTAAAAAGAATGGTGAAAAAATTAATATAGTTATTGGGGAGAAAGAAGATGATCCAGTATTCTTTATAACGGATTTACTTCCACATTTAGCGAAGGATCAAAACCAAAAGAAGCTTGGGGAAGGAATCACTGGTGAAAGTCTAAATATAGTAGTAGGGAATATACCCCTTGGTGATAAAGATATTAAGGACAAAGTAAAATTTCATATAATGAAAATATTAAACGATCAATATGGTATAGAGGAAGATGATTTTACCACTGCAGAGATAGAGGTAGTACCAGCTGGTAAGACTAGAGATGTAGGACTTGATAAGGGTCTTTTAGGTGGATATGGTCATGATGATAGGGTATGCTCCTTTGCAGCTTTGAAGGCCATTACTCAGATAGAGAATCCTAAAAGGACTTGTGTATCTTTTTTTGCTGATAAAGAAGAAGTGGGAAGCCAAGGAAATACTGGTATGCAGTCAATGTTTTTTGAAAATATGGTGGCGGAGCTTATTGCATTACAAAATAAGGATTACAATGGATTGCTTTTGAAAAGAGCTTTTTCATCTACAAGGGTTTTATCGGGAGACGTTGCCGCTGGATTTGATCCAAATTATCCTGATGTACATGATAAAAGAAATGCTGCTTTCATAAGTAATGGGGTGTCAATAGTTAAATATACAGGAGCAAGAGGAAAGTCAGGTTGTAACGATGCTAATGCTGAATTTACAGCCGATGTGAGAAAAATATTTAATGACAATGAGGTAGTATGGCAGATTGGAGAGCTAGGAAAAGTCGATCAAGGCGGCGGCGGAACTATTGCATATATACTGGCTAATTATGGAGCAGAAGTAATAGACTGTGGAACGCCAGTGCTTAGTATGCATGCTCCATTTGAATTAGTTAGTAAAGCCGATTTATATATGACATTTAAGGGATATAAAGCCTTTTTAAAAGATGCATAATAAACTAAAAACAAATCCCACCGTTAAGGTGGGATTTCAGATTGTTGACAAAGTCAACAAGGTGGCAGGCTACCTAAAAAACTGAAGTTCGAGGCGTGCTGAAAGCGAGAGACCGTAGCGTATATAGACATACGTAAGGGTTCTTGTTTGAAGCGACAACGAAGAAATTCGGGTTTTTAGGTGGACTGAGATCCCACCATGAAGGTGGGATTTGTTATTTTCTAGATTCTAAAACAAATTTTTTAAAGGTTTCAGCCAGAGGAGAAAGTGCCCTGCTTTTATGATAAACAAAATAGAACTTTCTTTTAAATTCAAAATCCCTTATATGAATCCTTTTTATAAGATGATTTCTTATATCGCTACTAACAGCCTGCTGGGATATAAATGTAACACCTAATTCCTTTTTAACACATTGCTTTATAGTTTCCGTATCTTCAATATAAGCTATTACATTTAAATTATCCGTAGAGAAATTATGTTCCTCAAGTAAAATTTCAACTATATTTCTTGTTCCAGAGCCTTCTTCACGCATAATTAGTGGAAGATGCAGTAGATCCTTTAATGTAATACGATTGATCTTAGAATATTGACCCTTATTTGAAGCCGCAAGAATAATATTGTCATCTAAAATTTCTAGATATTCTAATTGCTTAAAATCTTTTTTAGCACCAACAATACCAAAATCTATTTCTCCAGATAATATTTTATTAATTACTTGACTGGTATCATACTTTCTTAAAACATATTTAACATCAGGATATATCTTGCTGAACTTTTTCAAAAGTTCAGGAAGAAAATATTGTTCTGGTATAGTGCTTGATGAAATCTCTAATATTCCTTCAATTTTACCCATAAACTGATTAAGGGAAAAAAATGCATTATCTCTTTTGTTTAGAATATCGATAGCATATTCATAAAGCAGAGTACCAGCCTTTGTTAAGGTGATGTTTTTATTAGCTCTATTTATTAACACAGTATTAAGTTGTTTTTCTAAACCAATTATATGATTACTTACTGTTGGCTGAGTAATAAAAAGGTTTTCAGCAGCCTTTGAAAAGCTTTTCAGCTTTGCTACTGCCACGAAGGTTTCTAACTGTTTAAAATCCATAATTAACACCCCAATATAAATATCATAAAATAATAGTAACATTAATAATTATTTTTTTCAAACATATATATTTTATTTATATGTAAAGAAATTATATAAAATATAATATATTTATTTACTTACTATCTCAAACTAGTAGGTAAGTTAGTAGATCATTAAAACTTAAAATCAAAGGAATAAAAAATATAAAATAGAAAAAAATACTCTTAGATGGAGGTGAACTATGAAAAACAATAAAAATTTTATGGATAAAGGAGAAAAAAGCTCTATAATTTCAAGGGTGAAAGGGATAACAACCAAAATTCAAAGTATCGGTGGAAATGGGAAAAAAGGCATGGAATGTGAGGAAATGAAGCTGAAACGTTCTGAAGAACTTAGCCCAGATGACTTTGAATAAAAACACGTTATAATTTTGATAATAATTTATTATGATCTACAAAGGGATTGATGGCTCAGACTTTAATATAAGCTATTAATCCTTTTTATTTTGTGAAAGGTTAATATTATATTATAATTAAATCCCTATAGAAATGCAATTTTCAAAATTAATAAAAGAAGGTGAAGTGATGACTGAGTTTACTTCAAAGTTACTAGAAATAATAAAAACCATCCCAAATGGAAAAGTGACAACCTATGGAAGATTGGCTGTGATGGCAGGAAATCCTAGGGGGGCTAGGCAGGTGGCTTGGGTCCTTAAAGCTTATTCTAAAAAATATGATCTGCCTTGGCATAGGATTATAAATTCTAAAGGAATGATTTCTCTTGAAGAAGGTCATGGGTTTGAGCTTCAAAAGTCTTTGTTAGAGGGAGAAGGTATTTGTGTAAATAAGAATGGAAGTATTGATTTAGATACATATTTGTGGGGAAAAGACTCTTAACCAACAAAATATTGAAAAATATTACATAAATTCATTATATTAAATAAAAATAAAAAAAATGTATATTATTTGTCGAACTTATTTACTTAATATAATTAATAAAGTATAATCTATATATATAAATAGCATATGCTAATATAATGCTGATGAAATCTTATAAAAACGGAGGGGATAGAATGGAATATGTTCATGAAGGCGTTGAGAAGTATTTTAAAAATTTACGGAATGGCTGTAATAACCTAATTAATTGCCAGCAATTAAAAGAAAGAATGGTAGCGGGAGAAGAATTGTTTTTACTTGATATTAGAAAAAAAGATGATTACCAAAAAGGGCATATAGAAGGTGCCTTTCATGCTGAATGGCCAGAAGTATTAGATTTTATCAAAGAAGATGTTTTTAAGAAAGATGATAAAGTTATTGTTATATGCTATACTGGTCAAACCGCTGGGCAAATTGTATCCATCCTTAGAGTTCTAGGTTATGATGCTTGCTCTTTAATGGGAGGCATGATGAATGGTTGGTTAAAAGATGATATGCCAATTCAGGCAAGCTGTAGTACATGAGCTTAAAGCAAATTCTCTAGTTTAGAGATAATCCTAAGCTAATATGATTATAAAAATTTATTCTGAAATATTTTGGGGCTGAAGTAAAGACGTTATCTTTATTTCAGCCCCAGTTGACATCTATAGCTTCGATTTATTAATTTTTTCTGCAAGATTATCAAGATATTCTTGCCGTTCCATTTTAAATAATAGTTCTTCTTCGATTTTATCCTTTTCGTCTATGAGCCCTTGAAGCTTAATGAAATCCCTTGAATTTTCTTGGATTTGCACTTCTAATTTAGCCAGTTCATTTTCTAGGTTTTCGATCTCAGAATCTATTTTTTCATATTCTAGCTTTTCTTTATAAGAAAACTTTAGCTTTGGTTGTTTTGAATTTGCTATCGTAGAGTTTTTAACTTTTTCGACCCTTTTTTCCTTTGATTCATTAGGAATTATTCTATTTTGATAAGAAATAAAGTCAGTGTAATTACCCGTATGCTCTAATATTTTCCCCTTTCCCTTAAAGTAAAAGATTCTATTACAACTTCTATCTAAAAAATATCTATCATGGGATACGGTTATAACAGCACCATTAAATTCATCGATGTAATCTTCTAAGACCTTGAGGGTATCAATATCTAGATCGTTTGTAGGCTCATCTAAAATGAGTACATTAGGAGCATGCATGAGAATCTTTAGAAGATATAGTCGTCTTTTTTCACCGCCAGATAGTCTTGATATATAGGTCCACTGCATATCATCGGAAAATAAAAATCTTTCCATCATTTGGGATGCACTTATTTTAGTTCCATCCGAGGTTGTTATATATTCTGCACTTTCTCTAATATATTCTATAGCGCGAAGGTTAGGGTCCATATCCTCTGATTCCTGTGAGAAGTATCCAATTTTTACTGTTAATCCAATATCGATAATTCCACTGTCCGGCATGCATTTACCGGTTATCAGATTTAGAAGTGTAGATTTACCAATTCCATTATCACCGATTATACCCACTCGATCATCTCTTGAAAAAGTATAATCAAAATCCTTAATTATTAGATTTGAACCAAAGCTTTTAGATATATTCTTAAGCTCAATAACTTTTTTTCCTAATCTGGAATGCCCAACGGATATATCTACCTTTGAGTGGTCTATATTATTTTTAGCATTTTCTAATTCTTCAAACCTCTGAATTCTTGCCTTTTGTTTTGTAGTTCTAGCCTTTGCTCCAGTCCTAATCCACGCCAGTTCTTTTCTATATAGGTTCTGTCTTTTCCGTTCAATGGCACATTCTAGATTTTTTCTTTCAATTTTTTTCTCAATAAATTGTGAATAATTACCCGTATAAGAATATATTTTGCCATAGTCAAGCTCTAAAGTCCTGTTAACAACCCTATCTAGAAAATATCTGTCATGGGTAACCATTAGCAAGGCACCCCTTCTATTACTTAAATAATTTTCAAGCCAATCTATAGTCATGTTGTCCATATGGTTAGTAGGTTCGTCTAGGATAAGTAGGTCACAGGGAGAGATTAAAGCACTTGACAATGCAACCCTTTTCTTTTGTCCACCTGATAATGTACCCATTTTTTTATTGAAGCCAGTGACCCCAAGCTTTGTTAGTATCGTTTTAACTTGGCTTTCAAGATCCCAAGCGTTTTGTGCATTCATATCATCTGTTAGCTTCAAGAGTAGCTTTTGTAGATCGGAATTTTCAGGGTCTATTGAAAGCTCCTCCAGGGTTTTTTCATACTCCCTTATTAGTTTAATTGAGGGAGAATCACCTTTAAATATTTGCTCTAAAACAGTGGCATTAGCATCAAATTCAGGATTTTGTGGTAAATATTCGATAGCCTTTCCCCTTGGAACCCTTACATCTCCAGAGTCGCTGGATTCATATCCAGCTATTATTTTGAGAAGTGTAGATTTACCCGTACCATTAATACCTATTAAACCAATCTTGTCATTATCGTTTATAGTAAATGATATATCATCAAAAAGTATTTTTTCTCCATAGCTTTTAGAAATGTTATCAACAGTTAAAATATTCATTTCAATCATCCTTTTTAGTAAACAAAATTGTACTACATGATGTATATTTTATCATAAAAGTCTAGGATAGTAACATTCAAAATATTAAAGGAGATTAATTAAATTTATAGAACTATTTATAGATTCAAAACACCCCAGAAGGGAAGCGTGAATTAATGAATAATATAACTTTAGTTGATAAGACTACAGCTATCTTAGCAGGAGGTATTATACTTGTTTTTATACTGGCAATAATCATATGTAGGTTTAGGTACGAATGGCAAAGGGAAGGGCTTGATGAATATTGGAAAAACTGTAAAGATGACGATATGTTTGAAACTAACCATGATAAGGTACAAAATAACGAAGGGGGAAGTGACTAAAAAATCCTACATAAATATTAATCGTAGGATTTTGTGTTTTTTGGACAGAAATCAAATGTCTAAAGTAAATTTTGTCTTATATTCGCTGGGAGATAGATTGTAATATTTCTTAAAAATGTGGGAAAAATGTTTTACACTTATATATCCGACTCTTTCAGCTACATCATAAACCTTTATTTTATAATCTGTTCTAAATAGTTTTGCTGCTTCCTCCATTCTGATCCTCGTAATGAATTTTGTATAGGGTTCACCTACATTTTTATGAAATACACTGCTTAAATAGCTTGGAGAAACACAAAGTTTGTCGGCTATTAGTGCAAGACTTAGGGGCTCTTTATAATGAGCATAAATATATTCCTTGGATGTTGATACAATATCTCCTTCATTTTCTAACTTGTTATAGCTTTTATTAAATAAATTTCCCACTTCTTTATATATGGATAATACCTGAGTATGGGTTAAATCAACATTGCATGAAGAACATAAATCCTTTAATTTGTTCATAGCTAAGCTTGAGTACTCATCCTTGGTAGAATCTAAGCCATGTAAGGATTTTAACATGTGAATTCCAAAGATTAAAATATTTGATAGAGTAAAGTCCTCTATTAGATTTATATAATTTGATAGGGCTATATTATAGGATATGGAATCATTATTTAGGATTGAAGATTTTATTAATGATAAAGCATCATCAATTTTAAGGATTTTGTCTAGATTGTTGTTATCTTCTGAATAAATATAGAGCTTTTTTTGAGGCTTTATCAGCTTGTTTTTTAATATTGTCAGTGCCTTTTGATATGAAGAATGAAGCTGAAGCACTTCATTCTCAGGTTCGCCTACACCACAGGATATTGTAATACCAGTTTTATCAAGGAATGCTTTTGAAAGGGTATTAAAAATTTTACTATATTCTTTGTTAAAGTCCTTGTTGTTATCAATGTTTATTAATATTAAAGTGTTTTCTTGATCATCACAAAAAACCTTAATAGAGTCTTCACCCTGAAAAATATTAGATACCATTTCGTTTAGAATGAATTTTAAGATATGTATTTCATTTGTTGACATACTGTTTTGAAGAAATACTTCTTCGTCGATGCTAAGTAACATAATTGATGCGTCGGATTCTATAAGGTTTTCCTTCATTTTAAATAGGATGGGATAAAGGGATTTTACTTCGATATAGGAGTTTGTAACCACAGCCTTTAAGAAGTTTCGAACTATCTGCTTTCTGGATTCATTAGATAAATCCATCATAGCCTTAAAAGTTATTTCCCTATTGCTATCCTTTTCAATTTTTATAGCCATATCATTTAGTAGGTTTTTTAAATCTGATTTCACTATTGGCTTTAAAATGTAGTCCTTTACTCCAAATGTCATAGCCTTTTTAGCAAATTCAAATTCTTCAAAGCCTGATAGGATAACTACTTTCTGATTAGGAAATTCTTTATGTATCAATTCACAGAGTTTTAGTCCATCCATTATTGGCATTTTAATATCAGTGATTATCAAATCAATTTTTTCATTTTGTAGAATTGTCAATGCTTCAGTACCTTCCATAGCCTCTGCCGAAACAGTCCATCTTTGGTCTAACCTAGGGACATTTATTTTCATATATTCCCTGGTAAGAGGTTCATCGTCCACAATCATTAATTTATACATTCGTATATCCCCCTTTATAGTCAAATCTTGGAAGAGTCAATCTAACAATAGTTCCAACTCCAAAGGTGCTATTTATATGTAGTCCATAGTCTTTACCATACTTTATTTGAATTCTTTTATGTACATTTACAAGCCCAATACCGCTGCCTCTGTTTTCCATGTCTAAAAGATCATCCTGGTTAGTGGTATAGTTATATATTTTACTTCTCAAAGTATTAAGTTCTTCCTTAGTCATTCCTATTCCATTGTCTTCTATGGTAAATATAATTTTATCACTTTCTTCATGGGAAAAAATATTTATATCAGTCAAATCTTTTTTTGCTTCACAGCCATGAATAACGGCATTTTCTACTATTGGCTGGAATAAAAGGGCTGGTATTATGTAAGAATTAAATTTTTCATCTATATTAATTGAGTATTTGAGTCTACCATCAAATCTACTATATTGGATACTAAGATATGAATCTAATAGTTTCAGCTCGTATTCTAAAGTTATATCCTTATCCAGATGGGACATGCCCCTTAATATACTACTCAATTTATTGATATTATCAACTGCCTTGTCTTCCTTTCCACATTGAATAAACAAGCTTATCATGTTTAAGGTATTGTATATAAAATGTGGTCTTATTTGATTGAAAAGATTCTTCACTTGTGCTTCTTTTTGAAGATATTTAGCTTCATATACCTGTTTAACTAAATCTGTATTTTCCTTCATCATATAGTCTATTCTTTTTACCATATCATTTAGGGATGTTCCAAGATAACCTATTTCATCATCTTTATCACTGGGAAACTTAACTGTAAAATCTCCCGATTCTACTTTTCTTACTCTGGAAACAATACAAAGTAGGGGATTCAAAAACCATTTGATAAAAAATACTAGTATAAAGATCGCAAATATTGAACAGAAAAAAGCCATAAGAAAACTATTGTTTCTAGTTACAACAGCTTTTTTGTTTATTTCGTTAAGGGAGTTTACACCTATAATTGACCAATTCGCATGGGTAGTTTTCGCTATGTTCAGCAAATAATGTTTTTCGTTGTACTCACTGAGTATGTAAGAATCTTTAGTTTGGGAAGCATTTCTGTAGAAATTTAAATATTCATCATAGGGAATATTATCAAGGGATGAGAAGATAATATTTTTATTCTCATCAATTATAAAAAGCCCGCTATAATCTCCAGTATTTACTCCTTCGCATATCGACGCAATACGGGAGTAATTAGCATCAACCTTAATTATCCCAAGAATTCTATTAAGATTTCTTGTACTTTTAATTTTATTTACAACGGAAAAAACTATATGTTTTGGTTTTTTAATCAATTGTTCTAAGTGGGCTGGAACAAATATTGGCTTCTCAGTTTCAAGGGCCTTTGTATACCAGTCATATTTTTTAGGGCTTAATGTATTATCCAAGGTCGATGGAATACGTTCACTTTTGTAGATTCTATCGGTTATGATAAAGACCCTTAAAATATCTTCTCTAGGAAAGATCATCATTTGATCGAGAAAATTTTCAATAGTTCTTTCCCTGCTTAAAAATTGCAGATCGTCATCGTCAATCTTCCTATCAAGGGCATCAATGACATCATCGTTATAATATGGAGATAATGAAAGCCTAAATAAGTCATCCAGATAAGTATCAATATTTAAGGATACTTGGTCAAGGGTTTGTTGTACCTGTTTAGATGACTGCTCCTTAAAATCATCTGTATACTTAATGTAGGATAAATAAGAAACTAGAAATACAGAGGATAAAATAAGTAGTGCAGTACTTACTACAAGCTTGAAGCTTATACCTAAATTTTTTATTCTATAATTGTGGGTCATAAAAACACTCCTATAATAGGGCTTATCCAAAATCCTTTAGATATTAATATTATATCATGGAAGGGTCTAAGATAGATGTGATTCTAAAAAACACGAACCATCATATAAGATTTACGGTGTTTCATTGGAAAGTGTAAAGATTTATAATGAAATTGTAGGATATAGAGATTCTAGTTAAAGCTTTGATTTGTACATATCAAAAATCCCCAGGAACATGGGATGTTTTAATATTTATAAATTAGGATTTACTTGGGACTCTGTATATAGGGTTTTCATAGTATAACTTAAAGTTTATACTGAAATCCCTATGGATGTTTGCCACAGAAGTATAATAAATATGAGCTTACCTCTGACTTCTAGTATTTTCAGTGGTTTTCTAAGTGAACTATACTTTTGAAGCATACATCGATGGAAAACGATATCAAGGGGGAGATAAAATGATTAAAAAGAGAATTTCACTACTTATGGCTTTAGTTCTAATTATAGGCTCATTTGTAGGCTGTGGGGCCAAAACAGAAAATGTTCAATCCAAGGAAGAACCTGTAAAGATAAAGTTTTTTACAGGGAAGGTTGAAACGGTTGATCTTATCAATGGTATGATTAAAGAATTTAATGCTCAAAATCCGGATATCATTGTTGAACAAGAGTTTCAGAAAGAGGCCAGTAATGCAATAAAAATAAAGTTTGCCTCAAATGCTGCTCCAGATATAACAACAGTAGTTACTCAAGACTATATTGATCAAGGTAAATACATGGATCTATCAGGAGAAGAACAGTGGTGGTCAAGGATGAATCCATCGATAAAACAAATGTGTACTGATGTAAAGACAAATAAACAATTTAAAATAGCAAGTAATATGACAATGGCTGGAATGTTTTATAATAAAGAAATATTTGATGAGCTTGGATTAAAAGAAGCAACGACGTGGGATGAATTTAAAAATAACCTAATGGTTATAAAGGAAAAAAGACCTGATGTGACTCCCATGTTTGTTGGTGGGAATGATTCATGGATGCTAGGGCACCTAATAGAGTTTATGGCCCACGGTGTTGTAAAACAAAAATATGGAACTACTGAAGCAAAAAAAGCTTTTCTTTCCAATGAAGATGAAAAACTTCAATTTGGCGCTGAAAATGGACCAATGGATAGTTTCGGGAAAAGATTCTTAGAATTGAAGGACAATGGACTATTAAATGAAGACTTCTTAACTGCAACATACGATAACCAAATAGAAGCCTTTGCTAATGGTAAGGCCGCTGTTATTAGCCAAGGTATGTGGGCTTTAGGTGGGATACTTGAGAAAAATGAAAATATGAAGGATATAGGTTTTTCGCCCTATCCACCTATCGTAGACGGTACAAAATCAGTAATCCTAAGTGCCGAGGATTCAGTGTATGCTATTACCTCTGACTGTAAGCATAAGGAGGAGGCAAAGAGATTTCTTGATTTTATGTTTAATAAACAAAACTTAAAGAAATATAGTGAATTTATAAAGTCGCCTTGTGCGTTCAAAGATGTTGATGCGGATTGGGGAATTATTAAGGATGAAGTAGGAAAGGCCTTGAGCAATGGTGTAAATATTGGTTTTACAAATGAATGTCCATCAGGCTTTTCCGGAGATGATGCAGGAAGATTGGTTCAGAATCTTTATGCTGGTGAGTATCAAAGCACATTAGATTTTGCTAAGGCATATAAAGAAAACTGGGATAAGGCATGGAATGCAACTAATAAATAGTCCCCAGTGAAATAATTACTGCTGTAGATTCAGTGCTGATCTACAGCAGTATTTAGGAGAGATGTAAGTGGAAAAAATAAGGTATAAGATAAACTCGAATTTGCACAAATTTATGGCAATACCCGCTATGATTCTTTTCTCAATATTTTTCATTTATCCACTTTTAAGGGGAATAGGGCTTAGCTTAACGGATTATAATGGAATGACGCCACCAAATTTTATCGGCCTTGATAATTTTATTGATTTCTTCAAGGATGATAGAGCAAAAACAGATGTGGTTAACACTATTTTTTTTGCTGCTGCCTGTGCGCCACTATTAAATATATTTGGTTTTATATATGCACTGATCTTAGATAAGGACTTTAGGGGGAAAAGTATAGTAAGGGCAATAGTATATTTGCCAGCCGTTATAAGTCCTTTGATAATGGGATACACATGGTACTTTATACTGCAACCCAAAAGAGGACTTTTGTTTGCAGTGACAAATATGCTCAACTTAAATGTTTTCACTGGAAACTGGATGCAAGATAGATATACAGCTCTATGGGTGCTAGTAGTTGTAAACGTATGGCAGTATGTGGGGATGACGATGATAATTTATCTTGCAGGGCTTCAATCAATACCCCAAGAGATGTATGAGGTTAGCAAAATTGAAGGAGCAAGCAAATTTCAAACCCTTAGACATGTTACATTACCACTTATGATTCAATCTATAAAAATAAATGTCATAACAAATATTATTGGTTCTTTATCGGTATTTGAAATTATCATGGCTCTTACTAAGGGTGGACCAGGATATAGTACAGAATCATTGAGTATATATATAATGCGTATGTGCTATGGAAGCTTTACGGGGTATTCTACAGCCGTAGCCATTATATTGTTTTTGATAATTTTAGTTCCAGTAATTATATCCTTAAGATGGATGAGAACAAGAGAATTTGAAATATAGGGAGGAATAGCAGTAAATATGGATACTTTAAAGAAAATATGCAGGTATGTGGTAGTTACACTTATAGCACTGATTTCCATAACCCCATTTTATGTGTTGGTCTTATTGGCAACAAGTCCTCCTTCTAGAAGCTTTATGGATGAAACAAATTTTTTACCTATGATATATTTTCAAAATTTTGCTGAAGCGTGGAAAGCATCTAAGATTGGTTTAGCAATCTTAAACTCTTTGATAATAACTATTGGTGCAGTAACGATAATTGTATTACTTGCTAGTTCAGCAGGATATGCAATAGCTAGAACTAAAAATAAATTCAATCGTATTATCTTAAATGTATTACTTTTATCAATGATGATTCCCGGGATCATAAACACAGTACCACTTTATACATTGATGATTAAAATAGGGGGAATAGATTCCTACTGGGGAATGATCTTAGTTTGTGCTACGAATTCCCTTCCATTTTCTATTTTCCTATATACAAGCTTTATAAAAACTGTGTCAAAGGAAATTGAAGAAGCCGCCATCATTGATGGGTGTACTCAATTCTCAGCCTTCTTTAGAGTAGTATTTCCGCTACTAAAGCCTGTGACCTCTGCTGTGGTTATTATCAATGGTCTAGGGGTTTGGAATAATTATGCTCAAGCTGTATTTTTCCTTCAAAGCCAAAGCAAAAGAACCATACCATTGGCGATATCAATGTTTTTTCAACAATATGGAGCAAAATGGAATCTAATGGCCGCATCGGCTGTAATAGGGGTTGCCCCAGCGGTGATAGCATTCTTAATCTTCCAAAAGTACTTTATTAAGGGAATAACAGCCGGTTCAGTGAAAGGGTGATAGTGATGGAAAATAAAAATAGTTTAATTAAATATATAAGTGATGTATTTCCAGAAAAGGGACAATTTTTAGCTGGTGAACCCATCGTGATGGTTGTTGAATTTCCTAAGGAAATCAAGGATAGAAAAGAATTGAACTTAGAAATAAAGATTATGTTCTTGGATGAAGTTACGGAGGTTTTTGAAAAGAAAGTTGAACTACCCTACCCAAAGACCTCTTTAAATCTAAATATACCTCCTAAAAATGACGAATTCAAGGGATATGGCGTTGATATAAATGTATATGATAAAGGGGGCAGTTTTTTACAAAAAATATCAAGCTCCTTCGATGTAGTTGATAACTGGAGACGTTCAACAAGATACGGCTTTTTAAGCGATTTTTATACAGAAGAAAAGGATGATATGCAGGATTTAGAGAATATGAGGAAGTTTCATATTAATCTGGTGCAGTTCTATGATTGGATGTATAGACATGATGATCTGATACCTAAATCAGAGGAATTTCAAGACCTTATGGGCAGAAGTCTGAACCTAGGTACGGTAAAGTCAAAAATAAATACATGCCACAGATACGGTATGAAGGCAATCGCCTATGGAGCAGTATATGCTGCTAGTGAAGCATTTTATAAGGAACATAGGGATTGGGCTCTTTATAATAGCAGTGGAAGGGTTGTAGATTTTATTGGCAAATTCTACATCATGAATATATCAGAAAAATGCGGTTGGCATAGGCATATAATAAATGAATATAAGAAGGCCATAAAAGAAGTAGATTTCGATGGAATCCACATGGATACCTACGGGTTTCCTAAAAGGGCGATTTCAAAGATCAATGATGTGGAAAGGGTAGAGAATCTAGAAGAACATTTCCCAATTCTCATAAATAATACAAGAAATGAATTAGAAAAGGTAAAGGATGATATATGCCTTATATTTAACAACGTAGGAAATTGGCCTGTAGATACGGTTGCAAGGGCTGAGCAAGACGCTATGTATATTGAAGTATGGGATCCCTATGAAAGATATGGACATCTAAAGAAAATCATAGATTGGGCTAAAACATATAGTGGAAATAAACCTGTAATACTTGCAGCTTATCTTAGACCCTATATTGATGAAGCCCATAGGGATATTGAAAAAGCAAATATGGCGGCTTTGCTAGCTACTTCTGTTATCGCAGCAAATGGGGCATATCACTTGATTTTAGGAGAAAAAAATGGAGTTTTGACTCAAGGATACTATGTGGACTATTCAACTTTAGATGATAATTTTGTGAGGCAAATAAGGAATTATTATGATTATATTATAAGATATTCAAACCTACTGTTTGACCATGAACTTAGAGACGTATCCATGACCCATATTTGTGGAGATAATTTAGAATATGTTTTTGAAAATGTTGATATCAGTACCTATGGTGAGGCAGACAAGGTATGGATTATTGTCAAAGAGAAACCCATAAGAAAAGTAATTAATTTCATTAATTTGAAAGGAAACGATGATTACTGGAATAAAGGAAAAAACAAAGTTGAGTATGTAAATGATATTACCCTAAAGATTCAAATAGAGAGTAAAGTTAAATCAGTCTTTATTACTACCCCAGATCAAAACATGGGAAGACCACAAAAACTGAAGTATACAATTTTAGATGGGGATAGGGGTAAAAATCTCGTGGTAAAAGTAGATCAAATAAAGATTTGGAGTACCTTAGTAGTAGAATTTGAAGAAAATGAAAAATTATTTTAATTACATGGAGGATGACTGATGGATTTAAAAGAAAAAAGTATTGAAATAATAGTGAACAATCAACATGAAAGCGGAGCCTTTGTGGCAAGTCCAAATTTTGAAACCTATAATTATAGTTGGATGAGGGATGGCAGTTTTATTGCCAATTCCCTAGACATAGTAGGAAAAACTGAAAACTCAAGAAGATTTTTTGACTGGGTTCATAAAGTGGTTATAAAGCAGGAAGAAAAAGTGAATAGTCTTATAAATAAAAAATTAGCAAAGGAGCCAATTGGTGCAACGGATTATCTTCCTACACGTTACAACCTAGATGGAAGCGAAACCGGTGATGAGTGGCCAAATTTTCAGTTGGATGGTTATGGAACATGGTTATGGGCCCTGTGCCAGCATATAAAAAAAACAAACACCGAAGAACTTATTGATAAATACGAAAAAAGTATAAAAATAACTTTAGATTACCTCCTTAATTTCTGGTATGTTCCTAATTATGATTGTTGGGAAGAAAATGGTGACAAAGTACATCCTTCAACCCTTGCATGTATATATGGAGGGTTAAAAAGTATAACAGAATACGTGGAGGATAGTAGAATTGATGGAGTACTAAGGGATATAAAAACATTCGTTTCAGATCATTGTGTTGTTGATAACAGGATTTCAAAGTATCAGGGTTCAAATAGCATTGATTCAAGTCTATTATGGGTAGCTATTCCCTTCGGTTTATTTGATATAAATGATGAGATATTTAAAAATACTGTAAAGGTTATAGAAGAAAGGCTACTTCATGATGGAGGAGTACATAGATACCCTGAAGATACCTATTATGGTGGTGGAGAGTGGCTTTTGTTATCAAGCTGGTTAGGAATATATTATGCTGAAAGCGGAAATTTAAGTGATGCAAAAAATATATTGATGTGGGTAGAAGACAAAGCAAATGAACGTGGTGAAATGACAGAGCAAGTTTTACACCATGTAAATGATGAAAAGTACATAGAGTATTGGAAAGAAAAGTGGGGTGAGGTTGCGAATCCCCTACTATGGTCCCATGCAATGTATTTAGTATTACTTGATAAAATTGAGGGAAAAAAGAAAAAAAGTTTTTAAAAAATTTTGTGTAAGCAGTATAAAAAACCTTCTTTGTAAAAATTAAAATATTAGCAAAGAAGGTTTTTTGTGAGCATAACTATATATCTTATATGTAGATAGAATCACAAGTTATATAGGCTAAGTAACACTAGAGAAATAAATAGTACATAGTGGGACACAAAATTATTTATACTCCCAATGGGCATCCCTTGTGATGAGCATATGGATTGCCCTTTAATTTACCTATCCGGTTGAATGAGTTCTATATCCAACTCTTCTAGTAGAGCTATCCATTCCTTAGAAAGTTTCTTATTAACTACCATTGTATTCACAGATGAAAGTGGAGAAATAATTGAGAAAGAGGTTTTATCAAGCTTAGTATGGTCAACTACCAAAAATGTTTGGTTAGAATGCTCGATTGCTATTCTTCTAATCTCCGCCTGCTGATCATTAGAATCAGTAATTCCAAATTTCATATGAACTGAACGACATGAAATGAAGGCTTTGTCTACAAAGTAACGCTTCATATCCTGTTGAACACTCGCACCGAGAAAGGACATAGAGTGTCTATCATATAGTCCTCCAATCAATAAAAGCTTTATATTGCTAGAATTAGATAATTTAGTAGCAATTTTTAAGGAGTTAGTAATGACTGTTATGTTCTTTTTTGTTATTTTTGTCGCGATATAAAAAGATGTGGTTGAAGCATCTAAAAAAATTGAATCTCCATCCTTTATAAATGGAACACATTCCTTAGCTATTATTTCCTTGTCCTTAACTAGTATATTTTCTCTAAGGTTCACAGATACATCACTCTGAACCGACTCATCTATGTATGCGCCCCCATAGATTCTTTTTAAAAACCCTTCCTTCTCAAGCTGTTGAAGGTCTCTTCTAATAGTCTCCTCAGTTACATTAAATGTGTTAGAAAGCTCAGATACAGTTATACTTTTCTTTTCAATAATAATTTCTTTTATTTTATTTTTTCTTGTGATGGCGAGCATATTACTTCCTCCTAAATTTATATTAAAATCTATATATCTTTGATTATGTTGATTTCAAATTCATTTTATACTTATTTTATCCATCATATCTATATATTGTATTATGAAAATCCAGAATTGTACAGATAGGTGAAAAAAATATTAGAAATTATGTGAAAACAAAGCTAAACCAAAACAAACAAAAATAAAACAAAATAATTTCTTTACAAAACAAAAGAAATATTAGATAATATACATATAATAAAAGACAAATTACCTAAGATATAAACATCAAAGGGAGAGGAGGTGTAGAATGTATTACTATAAACAGACACCAAAATACATGTCAGAATTTGCGGCAAAGAAGATGATTTGCGAAATAGGGAAAAGGATGTATGATAGAAATTTTGTGGCATCAAATGATGGGAACATATCCGTTAGAGTTGGTAAAAATGCTTTTATATGTACTCCTACGGGTGTGTCAAAGGGATT
Source organism: Maledivibacter sp. (assembly GCA_025210375.1). Lineage (NCBI taxonomy): Bacteria > Bacillati > Bacillota > Clostridia > Peptostreptococcales > Caminicellaceae > Maledivibacter > Maledivibacter sp. The sequence goes on from JAOASB010000002.1 coordinate 31,013, forward strand.
TATGACTCCTGATATGCTGGTAAAGGTGAATTTAAAAGGAGACAGAATAGCTGGTAGGTTAAAGCCCTCCTCAGAGATGAAAATGCATTTAAGGGTTTATGAGGAAAATGAAGAGGTAATGGCTGTTACCCATGCACATCCTCCCGTTGCTACATCCTTTTCCATTGCTGGTATTGAACTTAACCGTCCATTATTATCTGAAGCAGTTGTGCTATTAGGTAGAGTTCCAATTGCACCCTATGCCACTCCAGGAACCCAAGAAGTGCCTGATTCTATAGCTCCATTTTGTAAGGATCATAATGCAGTATTATTAGCGAACCATGGGGCTTTGACTTGGGGAAAAAGCCTGGAAGAGGCTTATCATAGGCTAGAAACCCTTGAACACTATGCAACGATACTTATGTATACATCGAGAGTCATTGGAGAGACAAATGAACTCAATTGTGATCAAGTTGGTACATTGATAAATCTGAGAGAAAAGATGGGTATAAAGACAGGTGGAGTACCAACCTGTTCCCCAAAGGAATTAGATAAAGGGTTCAACGAGGAAAAAACAAAAATTGAAAATACTAAATCAATAAATAAGGATGAAATTATTGAAGCCATTGTAGCTAAGGTGACACAGAAGATATTACTAAAACTAGATGAAGGCAGGTGATAAGATGGATAATATTATCACAAATAAAGATGTTGAATTAATAGTTGAGCAAGTTCTTAATAAATTACAACCAGTCATTGAAGCTAAAAATACAACCCAAGTAGAAAAATTTGCTGCATACGATCCAAAAAATAATAGCTATGATCAAGGAGAAAATGGTATTTTTAATAGTGTTGAAGCTGCTGTTGAGGCTTCGTACAATGCACAAACTGAGTTTATAGCTAATTATAAATTAGAAGATAGAAACAGAATCATTGAAGCTATCAGAAATGAAGTGCTTAATAATAATGAGAAGATTGCTCAATTGGTTTATGAAGAAACTGGTCTAGGTAGATATGAAGATAAGGTATCCAAAATTAATCTAGCGGCCTTGAAAACTCCAGGAACTGAAGATATAAAAACATCTGCAATTTCAGGAGATAATGGGTTAATGATTGAGGAAATGGCACCCTTTGGAGTTATTGGTGCTGTTACACCGGTTACGAACCCTGTTGAAACATTAATAAATAATAGTATTTCAATGATAGCCGGCGGAAATAGTGTTGTATTTAATGTCCACCCTTCCTCAAAACAATGTAGTGCATTTGCAGTTCAATTAATTAATAATGCAATTATAAAGGCTAATGGGCCTAAAAATCTTGTTGCAATGATACAAAATCCAACGATTGAGACTGTAAATGAGCTTACTAAACATCCTAAAATAAGGATGATGGTTGGAACCGGAGGGCCAAGCTTGGTAAAGTCATTATTGAGTTCAGGTAAAAAAACAGTAGGTGCTGGTGCCGGTAATCCGCCGGTTATCGTAGATGAGACAGCGGATATTCAATTAGCTGCAAAGGGAATTATAGAGGGAGCATCCTTTGATAATAACATACTTTGTATTGCAGAGAAGGAGGCCTTTGTAGTAAGAGCTGTAGCTGATGACTTGATATATCATATGCTTCAAAATGGAGCATATATGCTAAATAGAAATGAGTTAGAAAGGGTAATGAATCTAACCCTAGTAGAAGATGAGGTAATGGGAGCAAAAAGCTGTACCATGGGGCCGAAAAAGGAATACCATGTACATAAGGAATGGATAGGTAAGGATGCGGCTAAAATTTTAAATGCTATTGGTGTAAACAAACCAGATGTTAGGCTAATCATATGCGAAGTAGACAGCGAACATCCATATGTTACTTTAGAACAAATGATGCCTGTAATGCCAATAGTGAGATGTGAAAATGTAGATGAAGCCATAAAGCTAGCTGTTAAAGCAGAACGTGGAAATAGACATACTGCTTCTATATTTTCACAAAGTGTAGAGCATATGACGAAATTTGCTAGGGCTATTAATACTACCATATTTGTGAAAAATGCACCCACCTTAGCCGGTGTAGGCTATAAGGGTGAAGGTAGTACTACATTTACTATTGCAGGTCCAACTGGAGAAGGTATAACATCCGCTAAAACATTCACGAGGGTTAGAAGATGTGTACTTGCAGAAGGTGGATTTAGAATTGTGTAGGTGAGAAATATGAGTAATAAAGCAGTAGGTTGTCTTGAAGTGCTTGGCTACAGTGTGGCATTAGATGCTATGGACAAGGCTTGTAAGGGTGCTGATATAAAAATACTAGGAATTGATTGCAACAACCCCAGGGCAGGAGATAAGGCTAAGATTCCCAATGTCTTTCAAGTTAAATTTGAAGGGGATATATCCAGCGTTAGAAATGCTTTAGATATTGCTAGGGAGGTGGCCTTAAAATATATAGATGGCGAGGATATCTTTACCCATTGTATATCTAAAAAGGCTGATGGTGTTGATGAATTACTTAGTATTGGTAAGGTGAAGAAGAAATAGCTGGTATGGAGGTAGAAATGATGAGTGCATTAGGAATTATTGAAACTAGAGGCTTAACTGCTTTAATTGAAGCAACAGATGCTATGCTAAAAGCTGCTAACGTGGAAGTATTAGGTTCTGAAAAAATAGGTTCAGGATTTGTTTCAGTAATGGTTCAAGGTGAAATAGGAGCTGTTAAAGCGGCCGTTGAAGCAGGTGCAGAGAGTGCTGGTAGATTAGGAGAAATAGTGGCAGTACATGTGATACCGAGACCTTCTTCAGATGTTAAGAAAATTTTACCTTCGGTTAAGTAGGTGTTTTTGTGGAAAAATTTGAAGCAATAGGGGTTGTAGAAACTTTATATTTTACAGTTGCCCTAGAAATGCTTGATGTAATGATTAAATCTTCAAATGTAAAGTTTATTAGCAAGGAATCGGCATTAGGAGGGAAGCTAGTAACACTTTTTGTTGGGGGCAAAGTAGCAGAGGTTACAGATGCAATAGATATAATAAAAGAACTTGGAGAGACAAAGCATAAGAGGCATCTTAAAAATGCTATTGTAATATCTAAACCACATAGCGAAATATTAAAGTATATTATTCCTCGTGAAGTAGAGGAGGAGAGTCATGAGCGAAAACAAAGTAGAAAAAACACAACAAAATAATAAGGAAATACGAGAGGAGAGAAAAAGAATGGAAGCATTAGGTATGATAGAGACTAGAGGATTAACAGCAGCTATAGAAGCGGCAGATACTATGTTAAAGGCAGCAGATGTAAAGGTGATAGGAACTGAAAAGATAGGATCAGGATTAATAACCGTTGTAGTTCAAGGTGATGTTGGAGCAGTAAAGGCTGCGGTAGAAGCAGGTGCGGAGAGTGCTGGAAGATACGGGGAAATAGTAGCTGTACATGTAATACCAAGACCATCTGAGGATGTAAAAAAAGTATTACCAATAATAGGATAATGGTGTCCTATGTATAAGGATGAAATCAAAGAAGAGATAACAATGCTTGTATTAGAGGAACTAAAGGATTGTGGGTTATTACAGCAGGATTATGCAAAGGTGCCCGTTTCTATTTCAGCAAGACATCTTCATTTAAATCAAGGAGATTTGGAGGCCTTATTTGGTAAGGGATATGAATTAACCCTTAATAGATATATTTCACAGCCTGGACAATTTGCTTCAAATGAAAGGGTAACATTAATATCTGAAAAAGGTAGGATCGAAAACGTAAGGGTCTTAGGTCCTTTGCGGAGTAAAACACAGATTGAATTATCAAAATCTGATGCAAGGGTGCTTGGTATAAAACCAGTTGTAAGAAGCTCCGGAGATTTAAATCATACACCGGGAGTAATTCTTGAAGGGCCAAGGGGCAGGATTGTATTAAAGGAAGGTGTTATTATTCCTGACAGACATATCCATATGACCCCAAGGGATGCAGAAAACTATGGTGTTGAAGATGGTCAAAAAGTTTCCGTAAAGGTAGATGGCACAAAGGGCGGGATATTATCAGATATTACCATCCGTGTTAATCCTAGATATAAGCTTGATTTTCATATTGATACAGATGATGCTAATGCATTTTTTATAGAAAACGGTGACAAGCTAGAGCTTTTAAAATAGAAAGGGGTGGAAGATTAATGATACTTGGAAAAGTAAAGGGAAACATAATTTCCACCAGAAAACATGAAAAACTTGTAGGCTTCAAATTGCTTATAATTGAACCCTACTATGGGAATAAAAAGGACACATTTATTGCGGCGGATAGAGTAGGAGCAGGAATTGGTGAACTAGTACTAGTGGCAACGGATTATGCTGTTAAGAGTGGATTAGAGCAAGAAGCTCCTATCGATGCTCTGGTTGTAGGGATAGTTGATAGTGAGCCGGAAAAAAGGTGATAGATATGAAGGATAATATAGTAAAGGTACTAGCCGTTGCTGATCCAGCAGTATATGTCTATGTTAATGAAGAGTATGGAATTCTTGATAGGATTATGGGAAAAAGTGGTGTAAAGGTAGAGTTTGATATTGTTCCATGGGAAAGATATTATGATACCCTTATGGATTCACTAAATGGCAAGATAGATTATGACATAGTTATGGTTGCAGGTCATCTATGGCTTAAAGATTTTGTTGAAAAAAATTATTTGTCTGAGCTTAAGGAAAACGATGACAGAGACTATGATTATATGGATATCAGTGAAGTTATAAGAGATGAAATGACTATAGATGGAATAAGATACCTATATCCATCCTTCTGTGATGGGCATATAATAGTTTATAGAAAATCTGTTGTAGAAGCTGCTTATGGAGTAATAGATAAAAGGGCAATTACTACTGATGAATACATTGAAATAGCTAGAGCTGTACATGGTTACGATAATATGTCGGCAGTTGCAATGAAGTCCCATGAATCTGAGATCTTTTTGGATTTGATTCCCTTTATCAGAAACGAAGGCATAGAGCCTATAGATATAAATAGCCATTTACCAAAGCTAGATAGTCCAGAATGCCTAAGGGGTCTTAATAAGTACATAAATCTAAAGAAATATTCCATAAGTGGAACTGAAAACCTTGGAAACGATGGTGTTAAAGAGGCATTTCAAAACAAGAAGGTCGTTATGACTACTACCTGGGGCGGTCAGCTTGGAATGGTTATGGATGAAAATTGTTTAGAACGTGGGGACATAGGATTCCTTACATTTAATACTAGCTGGAATGTAACATGGAGCTTTGGAATAACTGCCAAATCCAAAAAAAAGGATATGGCTGAAAAACTGTTGATTTATTTGACTAGCAAAGAAGTTGATAGGTATGTAGGAAGCTTTGCTGGATCACCTGTTAGGAAATCCACATATGAAAATGACTCTAATGAGTATCCTTGGTATGAAACACATTATGATCTAATAGCTAACTATGCAAAGCCAATGCCAAAGATGCTAAATACAGGCTCAATTATTGGGCCAATATATACAGCTGTGTACAGTGCTTTTACAGGTAGAAGTGAACCCTCTGAGGCATTACGCAAAGCTCAATCTAATATTATGGATTTTATAAATGGAGGGGTCTAAAATGAAGGTCATAGTAATAGGTGGTGTTGCTGCGGGAATGTCTGCTGCTTCAAAATTAAGGCGGCTTGATCCCAATGCTGAAATAGTTGTTTATGAAAAGGGAAGCTACCTATCCTATGGAGCATGTGGATTACCATACTATGTTTCAGGTGCTAATGATGACTATAGAAGAATGATAATTAGAACTCAAGAGGATTTCAATGGTGTAGGCATTAAAACCCACTTAAACCATGAGGTTATTAAGGTTAACCCTCAGGATAGGTCAATAATGGTTAAAGACTTGAATACAGGAAGTATCTTTCTTGATAGATATGATAAGCTTATGATTTCCACTGGGGCTAAGGCAATAGTACCAAGCTTTAAGGGAAAAAACTTAAAGGGAGTATATTTGCTGAAAAGCCTGGAAGATGGGATAAAGCTTAGAAATGAAATAATAAACGATGAAATTAAGAACGTAATAATTGTTGGTGGAGGCTATATAGGGATTGAATTAGCTGAAGCTATGGTAGAACTTGGAAAAAAGGTTAAGGTTTTGGAACTAAATGATAGAATATTAACACCCTTTGATAAGGAAATCTCTGATATTGCAGAAAAGGAATTAAGGGACAATAATGTAGATTTACATTTAGGAGAAGGGCTTAAAGAAATTTTGGGAAGTGACAGGGTACAAGGAGTAATTACATCAAAGGGTAGATATGATGCTGATATGGTTATATTGTCCATAGGGGTAAGACCTGCGACGGATTTCCTAAGGGGGTCCGGAATAGGGTTAGCTAAGAATGGAGCTATAATCATAGATAGAGAAATGAGAACTAATCTTCCAGATATTTATTCTGCTGGGGATTGTGCAGAGGTCTATCACCTGATTAAGGAGGAAAATGCATATATCCCATTAGGAACTACCGCAAATAAGTGTGGGAGAATAGCAGGAGTAAATCTATCGGGTAAGCATGAAAAGTTTGTAGGTACCCTTGGTTCAGCGGCTATAAAGGTTCTATATATGGAAATGGCTAGGACAGGCTTAAATGAAAGGGAAGCAAAACAAATGAAGATTGATTTTGAAACTACCTTTGTAAAGTCCTATAATCATCCTGGATATTATCCGAATCAAGAAACATTATATATAAAAATTGTATATGAAAAAAGAACCCATAGGATTTTGGGAGCGCAGATTGCAGGCAGAGAAGGTGCAGTTCTTAGAGTAGATATGTTTGCCATAGCTATTCAAGCTAGAATGACAACTGAAGATATTGGTATGAGTGACCTGTGTTATGCCCCTCCATTTTCGGGAGTATGGGATGCTGTAAATGTAGCAGCAAATGCTGTTAAGTAGGTGATAAAGTTATGATTTCTAAGATAAAGAGCTTAAATGAAGCTGTTAATGAAGTAAAGGATGGAATGATAGTAGCTATTGGAGGTAATGTTCTTCATAGGGCTCCAATGGCATTCCTTAGAGAAATTGTAAGAAAACAAAGAAAAAATCTTAAAATAGTAAAGACGGCAGGTGCCCACGATGTGGACTTATTATGTGCAGGAAACTGTGTAGATACTGTGGATGCAGGTTTTATAAGCTATGAAACAGAATTTGGTTTGGCAAATTATTATAGAAAAGCTGTGGAAAGTGGTAAGATCAGAGCTAACGAGCATGCTTGCTATACTGTTATGAGTGCTTTAAGGGCAGCTAAAGCTGGATTGAATTTTATGCCAGTAAGCGGATTAAAGGTTAGTGATCTCATTAAGGAAAACGATTATTTCAAAGTGATAACCGATCCCTTTACAGGAGAGCAGGTTACAGTTGTAAGGAGTATAAAGCCTGATGTAGCTATAATCCATGTCCATGAATGTGATGCCTATGGCAATGCAGTAATATATGGGCCAAGGTTTGATGACGAGCTAATTTCTTTAGCGACCAAAAAAGTAATATTAACAACTGAAAAGATAGTTGGTAAGGGTAGATTTTCTAGGCAGCCTCAAAATGTGTGCATACCTGGATTTATAGTTGATACCATTGTAATTGCACCAAGGGGGTCAGCACCCTGCAGTTGTCCTACATTATATGATATTGATAGTAGAGTTCTTAGGGACTTTACCCAAAATAAATCTACTGATATGCTTCAAAAATATCTTAAGCATTATGAAAATAAGGATAATCAGAAAGTTGCGGGGGTGAGACTTGGTGTATACTAGTTTTCAAGCTGATAAACAGCATCATCCTGCAGATGTAATGGTTTGTGCCATAGCAAGAATGCTAAAAAATGGAGAAAGAATATTTCATGGGGTTTCATCTCAGTTGCCCATGGTGGCTATGAAGCTATCAAAGGCTTTATATGCCCCAGAAGCTGTACTTTTAAATATACCTGGAGGGGTAAATCCTAATTCCTATAGAACCTCAGAATATTCTTCTGCTGGTGAAGAATTGTGGGAAAACTCCGATGCAAACTTTCCTTTGGAAAAGATCTTTGACCTATCCATGAGGGGTGGTCTGGATGTGGCATTTTTGAGTGGTGTTCAATTTGATGTAAAGGGCAATGTCAATGCTTCAGTAATAGGTGATTATAAAAAACCAAAGGTTAGGCTTCCTGGTGGTGCTGGAAGTGCTGTATTGATTCCAACTGCTAAGAAAGCAATAATATGGAGAACGAAGCATGATCCGAGAACTTTTGTTGAAAACGTTGATTTCATCACGACCAGAGGTAATCTTTATAAAATCGTTACTCCACTTTGTATATTTGGATATAGCAATGAAAGACTTTATTTAGAAGCTATAAGTCCATATACAACTATTGAAGAGGTTAAAGCAAAAACTGGGTTCAAAATCATGGAGAATAATGTTCCTACTATAGAAGAGCCAACAAAAGAGGAACTAAGTGCCCTAAGAAGGATTGACCCTAAAGGGGTACGCTATAAGGAATTCTCTATGTAATGTAACTAAACGCCTAATATTAGGCAATTCAATTCATTGATGGGTATTTAATTTATCCATAGATAACATTATAACAAGGAGGAGATTTAAAATGAAGAAAAGTTTATCATTATTATTGGTTTTAGTAATGGCTATAATGTCCTTTACTGCTTGTGCAGATAAGGGTACCGGTGAAGTGGAAGCAAAGAATGTTTATGAAGGTACTCCACTGGCAGGTAAGGGTGAAATCAAGGTTGCTGTTGTAAGAAATCTTGGTGCAGATGAGCATACTGCTCAATTCTTAGCAGGTGCAGTTGAAGAAGGTAAATCTCTAGGCTTTAAGGTTGATACATTTACTACTGATGGAGATAATGCAAAATTCGAAGACATTTTTAATCAAGTGTTAATTGGTGATTATGATGGTATAGTTGTATCCCATGGTCAGGATAATGCACAGGCTTTAATTGAGCAGGCTGTAGAGAAAAAAATACCAGTTGTAACCTTTGATACAAATGCAAAGGTATCAGGCGTAACAAGTACAGCTCAAGATGATTTCTCTTTAGCAAGATTATCTTTAGAAGCTTTAGTTAATGCAAATGAAGGTAAAACTCCTAAGATTATTAAAATGTGGATTGCTGGTTTTCCTCCAATGGAAAGAAGAGAAGAAGTGTATAAGGAGTACCTTGAAGCAGGTAAGATTGAAGAAATAGCAGTAGTAGGAGAAGTTGGTGATTTCTCAAACGTAGCAGGTCTAAATGCCGATGCTATTGGTTCTTTACTTACTAGATTTCCAGAAGGTGAAATAGATGCAATATGGGCAAGCTGGGATGCTTTTGCTACCGGTGCTTTTACAGCTTTACAAGAAAACAATAGAAATGAAATAAAAGTTTTTGGTGTTGATGTTTCAAATGCCGATCTTCAAATGATGCAAGCTGAGAATTCTCCATGGATTATGACAGCCGCAGCAGATGCTAAGCTAGTAGGTACATTAAATGTTAGACTTCTTGCTAAGAAAATAGCTGGAGAAGAAACACCAGCTACATATGAGATACCTGCTACTACTATAGCTCAAGCTGACTTAGTGAAAGCTGGTGGACAAGTTACTGTTCAAACATTAGCAGATGTTTATGATACTTGGGGTAAATCTGAATCCTTTAATGAAGAATGGATGAAGAAGATCAAAGCTGCTAAGTAAAACATATTTTCTTGAGGAGGAAAGAAATCTCTTTCTTCCTCAAATTTTATAGTAAGATTAATTGCTTAAGCTAATCTTAACCTTGTTATAAATAATGGGTTTGTGAAACCTAATATTTTGATTTGATCGAGTTATGTTTAATTGTAAGTTCAATTACTAGTATAGGGTTTTCATAGCATAACTTAATTTATACTAAAATCCCTATATATAACCTTTATATAAAGCATTAAAAATGATGATTCGAGGTGATTAAATGGAAGCCTTTAAAGTAGAAATGCAGGATATTTCTATTGAGTTTCCAGGGGTTAAGGCGTTGAAAGGAGCCCACTTTACCACAGAAGGTGGAGTAGTACATGCCCTGATAGGTGCTAATGGTGCTGGGAAGTCTACACTTATGAAAATTCTATCAGGTGCCTATTCCCATTGGACAGGCAATATAAAGATTAATGGAAATGATGTCAATATCAGGTCAACTGAGGCAGCAAAGGATTTTGGAATTCAAATAGTTTATCAAGAGGTAGATGTAGCCCTAATCCCATATCTTACTGTTGCAGAGAATATCCTAGTCGATGAGATGGTAAATGGTATGAAGGGAAAACAGTTTATTAGTTGGAAAAGTATTAATGCAAAGGCAAAGGAAGTATTAGAATATCTTAACGTTGAGATTCCCATTACTAAAAAGGTTGAAGAACTAACTCTAGCAGAAAAGCAGATGGTCTTAATAGCTAGAGCCATTGCTCAAAAATGCTCCTTGCTAATACTAGATGAACCTACTGCACCATTATCAAAATCAGAAACCGATGAACTTTTTAGAGTAGTGGAAGAGTTAAAAACAAGGAATGTTGGGATTATTTTCATATCCCATAGACTACCTGAAATATTTGCTATATGTGATGATATAACAATAATGAGGGATGGACAATTCATTACTCAGATGAAGATAAAGGACACAAATGAAAAGGAAGTAGTAGAACATATGCTGGGAAGAAGTCTCGATGAAAGTTATCCTAAGCATGAAGTGAAAATAGGTGATATTGCCTTTGAGGTGAAAGATCTTAAGGATAATAAGAACCTCAAGGGAGTAAATATTAATGTCCGTGAAGGTGAAATAGTAGGCATAGGTGGACTTGTTGGAGCAGGAAAGACAGAACTTTGTAAGGCACTATTTGGTGCTGAGTCTATTACTAGTGGTGAAATTATTTTGAAGGGCAAAAGTCTAAACTTAAAAACTCCAAATCAAGCCGTAAGTGAGGGTATAGCCTTAGTACCGGAGGAGCGTAGAAAAGAAGGGGTTTTGGTAGAGGAATCCGTCATGGTCAATCTGACTTTACCAAGTCTTGACAACTTCTCAAAAAATAGCTTTGTACAATTTAAGAAAGAGTTTGAGGCATCATGGAAAACAATTAAAGACCTTGGTATAAAAACGCCTAATGAAAGTCAAAAAGTAGCTTACCTATCAGGTGGTAACCAACAAAAGGTAGCAGTTGGTAAATGGTTAATTGCCGATGCGGATTTATATATATTTGACGAACCCACAAAGGGTGTTGATGTTGGGGCTAAGACAGATATCTTTGAATTAATAGGCAGGCTTGTAGCCAAGGGCAAATCAGTTATTTATGCTACTTGTGAAACACAAGAGATATTAGGAATTTCTGATAGAATCTATGTAATGTATGATGGAAGAGCTGTGAAAGAACTGATCACAAAGGATACATCAGAAGATGAAATCTTATTCTATTCGGCAGGGGGTAATAAATAGTGAATAAGAATGCAAATTCAAAACAGAAGAAAAAACTAAATTTCTTTGATTTTCTATATAAATATGGAACTCTTTTGACAATAGTTGTAATATTTGTGTTTTTCTCCATTGCTACTCAAGGTAGATTTTTGAAGTATCAGAATCTAATAAATATATTAAGAGCTATGTCAATTACTACAGTTATAGCAACGGGAGTTATGATTTCACTGGTTGTTGGGGGCTTTGACTTGTCCGTTGGATCGGTGGCTTCTATGACTATGGCTGTATCCGTTGCAATGTTTGTATGGTATGGTCAAAATATATTTGTTTCAATAATTGTGGCTTTAGTGGTTGCTGCAATAATAGGTTTTATTAACTCTACATTTATTATTAAGGTTAAGATTCCTGATATGCTTGCAACCTTAGCAGCGATGTTTATATTTAATGGTGTTTCGACCACCTTTTCAAGGGGAAAAATAATTTCTCAAAATATGATTATGGCAAATGGCGAAACCTCAACTGGATTGATATCACCAATATTTAGACAGTTGGGTAAAGTGCCTACTATTATAATTATAATGGCATTAATAATTCTTATAGTACACATATTCCTTAAATATACTAAGCATGGTAGATACATGTATGTGGTTGGTGGAAATCAAGAAGCAGCAAGACTTTCTGGAGTAAAGGTCGATAAGTATAAAAGAATTGCTTATATTATGTCGGCTATCTTAGCTGGTATAGGAGGGATTCTTTTAGCTGCTCGTATTGGACAGTCAAATCCTTCCGGTGGAGCTGGTTATTTGATGGAATCAGTTGCGGCTGCATATATAGGATTCTCTGTGGCTGGAGCAGGTAAGCCAAATGCCATAGGTACTTTTTTTGGGGCTTTATTGATGGTTTCACTATCTAATGGTTTGGTTATGCTTTCTGTTCCATACTATTCAATGGATATTATCAAGGGAGCTGTACTAGTACTTGCATTGGGTTTAACATATTATAAAAATGAAGCATAAAAAATACTAATTATTTGAACATATCTAAAGTTAGGAGGGTTTATAATGAAATTTGATAAATATTTTACTATGAGTGAAGCTGATGCTATTGAATATGCTAAAGAAAAGCTAAATATCTTTGATGTTGGTGAAGAACTGACTTGTAAGGAAATTGGAGATGGCAATTTAAATTATATCTTTAAGGTTGATTCACTAAATAGTGAAAAATCTGTGATAATAAAGCAGTCAGGTCCTGTTGCGAGAATATCAGATGAATTCAAGCTATCTCCTGATCGTAATAGAATAGAGTATGAAATACTTAAGTTTCAAAGTAAGCTAGCACCAGGCTTAGTACCAGAGGTATATAGCTACGATTCAATTATGAATTGTACTGCCATGGAGGATCTATCTGACCATGTTATAATGAGAACAGAGATGATTAATCATAGGCAATTCAAAAAATTTGCCGATGACATATCAACATTTATGGTTAATACATTACTTTTAACTTCAGATGTTTGTATGGAGCATAAGGCTAAAAAAGAATTAGTTAAAAACTTTATTAATCCAGAGCTTTGCGAAATATCCGAAGATTTAGTTTACACTGAGCCCTTTAGTGACATAAATGACAGAAACGATGTATTTGGGCCTAATGCTGAGTGGGTAAAGGAAAATCTTTATGCAGATGAAGCTTTAAGGCTTGAAACTGCAAAGCTAAAATTTGAGTTTATGAACAATGCTCAATCATTGATACATGGAGACCTTCATACGGGTTCCATATTTATAAAGGAAGATTCTACAAAGATAATAGATCCTGAATTTGCTTTCTATGGTCCAATGGGATACGATATTGGAAATGTTATAGCAAATCTCATGTTTGCCTTAGCTAATGCAGATGCTTTAGGCGATAGTAATCAGAAAAAATGGTTAGAAGAAACTATAGTTGATGTAATAGATTTATTTAAAGAAAAATTCCTTAAGGCTTGGGATGAAAAGGCTACTGAGTATACTGCAAAATACAAGGGCTTTAAAGAATACTATTTAGAAACTGTTTTACGTGATACTGCGGCAGTTACAGGATTAGAAGGTATAAGAAGGATAGTAGGAATCGCCCATGTTAAGGATATTACAATAATTGAAGATCAAGAAAAGCGTGCAAGGGCTGAAAGACTGTGTATGCTTTCAGGTAAAAGCTTTATCATGAAAAGAGATGAGATGAAAACTGGTAAGGATTTCTTAGAAGTTATCAAGGAAGCGGAAAAAGCACTATAGGGGGGTAAAGAATATGTCAAACAATGTACTTAACTTTCAATCTGTTAAGCTAGAGGAAGAAAAAAGCCAGCTTGTGATTCTGGACCAAACTGCTTTGCCAAATCGTACGAGCTATCTGGAGCTTGAAACTGTAGATGATGTCTGGGAAGCTATCTATAAACTACAGGTAAGAGGAGCCCCTGCTATAGGTATTGCTGGAGCCTATGGGGCTTATCTTGGGGTAAAGCACAGCAATGCTGTAAACTATGGGGACTTCTATAATGAGTTTATGAAGGTAAAGGAGCGTTTAGCTTCTTCTAGGCCTACTGCTGTAAATCTTTTCTGGGCTTTAGATCGTATGGAAGAATGCTTAAAAAATAATAAAGATAAGAGTGTTGATGAAATAAAAGAGGCCCTTAGATTAGAAGCACATGTCATAAGGGATGAAGATGAAGCGGTTTGTAAGTCTATTGGAGAATATTCTTTATCCTTATTAAAGCCAGGTATGGGAATATTAACCCACTGTAATGCAGGTACAATAGCAACTGCTAAATATGGTACTGCTTTGGCTCCATTGTATCTTGGGGCTGAAAAAGGATATGACTTTAAAGTGTTTGCTGATGAAACAAGACCTTTGCTTCAAGGATCAAGATTAACGGCATGGGAATTAAATGAAGCTGGTATAGATGTTACTGTAATATGTGATAATATGGCATCAATCGTTATGAAAAATGGATGGATAGATGCAGTTGTTGTGGGCTGTGACCGTGTAGCCTATAATGGGGATACAGCTAATAAGATAGGAACATCTGGAGTAGCAATACTTGCTAAGAAGTATGGCATTCCATTCTATGTACATGCACCATTATCTACTATAGACTTAAAAACAAAGACCGGTGACGATATACACATAGAGCTTAGACCAGGTGAGGAAATATATAAGACATGGTATGAAAAACCAATGGCACCGGAGGGTATTAAGACTTATAACCCTGCATTTGATGTGACTGATGCAGAATACATAACTGCTATCATTACAGAAAAGGGGATAGCATACCCACCATATGAAGAATCTATTCCTAAGTTATTTGATAAATAAAAGCATAGGGTATAACACCCCTATGTTCTGGAGATATCTTCTCCAAAAAAGTTTTAAAATGATCCCATAGACTTAGGTCTATAGGGTCATTTTTTAGTTTTATTACTTCAGAATTTGGAGCAATACGTTCTCGGCATTTTCCTTCATGATTCCATGACCCCTTTCGTTAGGATGTAAGCCATCCTCCAGAAACAAATCACAAGTCATATTTAGTGAAAAATCAATAATGTTAAGGCCGTCCTCTAGGGCAAAGCTTATCAATTTTTTTCTATAGCCTTCAATGCGTTCACTATGGGTTTTTGCATCAAGAAAAGTACTGTTAGGGCATACCTGCTTGTCATAATAGTAGGGCGTAGGTATGCCAATAATTGATATTATACCGTTATATCGAGCATATCTCGTCATTGCAAGAATATTACTGATAATTTGTTCATCTGAAAGATTGAACCATAAATCATTGGTACCCCCTGTGATAATTACATGGGTTGGGTTATGTACTATTACCATATTATGAAATCTGGCAAGCATTCCACTTGTGGTATCCCCAGATATACCACTATTGATAATTTCCATATTTAAATCTTTATTTAAAAGATTACTCCAACGATAAGCCTGGCGTATACCATACCCCTCAGTTAAGCTATCGCCTATACAAACTAGTTTAACTCTCATTTCATACATCTCTCCTAATATGTAATATATCCATAATAATAACACAATTAAGGATATAATGATGTAAAAATTTCTAATAATATCCATAACCCTAGAGTTAAATTAAATAAATTTTCTAATATAATGAATTCGCCTGTTAAAGTCAGTAACTATGCTGTATTTCTTCTAATTTCTTACCAATAGAGGAAATTGCATAACTCTTACTTGGCTAAACCTAATATGGGAATATCATCCTATATTTAATTGCTTAAGATATAAGCATATTTGATGGTATAGTTATTGGGATTTTAGAACTACATATGGTAGATAGTTTTTGTAGAAGGTAATTATGCAATTTGCTCAAGTGTTTATAATATAATTTTTATGATATAATAACTGGAGGATTAATATAGAAGTCTATTATGGTATGTATGTAAGAAATAGGCTATAGGAATTGGATTTTGGGAGGTTTTCAATAATGAAAAGTATTAATGTTAAAAGTCTTGCGTGTGGATTGTTAATAGGGACTATTGGAACTATAGGAATTACTGGTGTATTTGCCTCAGGATTAATAAAATCCACTAAATATGAGGAGGTTACAGTTACTCTCAATGATACTGTTATTCCTATGAAGGATTCGATGGTTTCTATTGTAAAGAATGGTGAGAATGATTCAAAATTATATATGCCAGCTGAAGAAATCTTAGAATATATGGGCTATAATGTAGAATTCGATGATACAAAACAATCTATTAATATTTCAACTAAATCGATACTTTCATCTGAAAGTATGATGAATAAGAATATATCAGAAAATCAACCGGATAAATTGGCTTTAGAGATTATGAAAAAAACAGGTAATTGGAGTTATGTTGAACCTTTGTTTTCATATATGACACCACAAGGGGTAAAAGAAACAGTTGATTTATATATTAATGAAAAAGGTGGTAATCAAAAGCAGGTACAATCAGCTTTATCATATATGAATAAGGATAATACGGCTACAAATGGTTCAAATCAATTAAAAACCCAAGCGGATTATGATAGGCTAGCTACTGAGGTGTTGGGAAAAACAAATGACATGTTTAGCGTAATGTTTTACATGCCTTATATGAGTAAGGATAAGATTGATGCAATAGTTAAGGATTATGTTGTTAAAACTAATAATTTTAATTGTATCTACAATGTTCATCAGTATATGAGCATAAAGGGTATAGATGATACAGTAAAGAGCTATATTGATAAAACAGGTGACTATGGTACGGTTGCAGCTATTCTTCAATTTATGAGTCCAGAAGCAAGTGGCTATATAGCTAAAAAGTATATTAACGAATCAAAAAATCAACAGTACAGTAAGTTTTTCACTCCATATTTAGAAAAATAAGGTTTCTAATACATAGGGCAGGAAATATAAAATAGGAGCAGGGTAGAAAAGTTGAATGGATTATGCTAATTCAATCTTTCTGCCCTGATTTTTTTGTCCGGGAAATTTTTCTATAAAGGGTTCTGTCGAGAAATTGCTAAAATTATTAATTTGACAGCTTTTTCTTCTACTAACTACTTTAAGTTAAGAAGGGGAAGTAAATCATCAACTGTAAGTGCTACAGAAAATCTATAACCCGCAATGACAGATGTGGGTCTTAAATTAGGGAGTTCTGTGTAGGGATGATCGAATATTTCCATAGAGGCTTCTCCCTTCCAAATCGGTGACATCTTAACATCCCGCGATTTAAGTTGAACAAGCTCATGGACGGCAGGGTTATCTTGTTTATCTTTTATAAGTTCTGGAAAGTATCTTACATTCACAGCCTTTGCAAAGGTTGGTGAAGGAAGGGAATTGGTTTTTTTATTTAGTATAACTTTAGCTTCAACTAATCGACGACCATTTACAGAGAGAGCAGCACCAAACTTTCCACCTTGACCAACAACGGGAGAGGCTTTTGAAGATAAATCATATGATCGTGTTATCCATGTTTCTCCAATCTGTTTTGGCCAACCTTGAATGAGACCACGGAGTAAAGCTTTGTCTTGATCAACCCAGATGAAGGGACAATATGCCACAGGAGAATTATTATAGCTGGCAGACAATAGAATAATAGTCTCGTGATATTGGCTGCAAACGGGATCAAGATGTTCTTCTCCTGATTCACTGGAGTATTGCCATTCAATAAAGTATGCTGTACATTGATTTGAAGCTAGTCTAAGACCTTGTGGTAAGAATGCTGCTGCATTTTCTTGATCTGTAAGGTATTCAACAGAGAGTACATTACCTACAAAATGCCATGGTGGCTTTGGGACAAGACTTGATTTGCCATGTGGTGTGCGTGGAAGGGTGTATCCTTTAATCATATTTATCCTCCTTTAAATTGAGTTTTCAGAAGTAATTATACTTGTATTTTATTACTGATAAGTAAAATTGTATTGTAAAAAATTGCATATAGCCAATGTCATAAATAAATTAGTGATATAATAAAACTATACATTTTCAATAGGGTGGTGCTTATGAAGGGGATAGATTATTATAGATTAGAGAAATTTGATATGATTGAAATTAAGACTTGTTCTGATGATTTACATGCATATAAAGAGCATCTTCATAAAGAACTATCAATTGGATATATCAAAAAAGGTGCAACTGTATTGAACGTTAACGGAAAAGATTACTATATTAAAGCTGGTGAGGCTGTGATTATATATCCATATGTAAGCCATAAATGTCAGCCTGTAGATATTAGTGACTGGTCATTTACAATGGTCTATATAGACGATGAGTTTTGTAAAGACATTTTTAATAATGTAGATATCAAAAATTCAATTGGAATAAAAAAATTAGATGACTGTGAATTGAATCAAATTAAACATTTATCCGAGGTTTTAAAGAGTGATGTAAGTAGATTTGATAAGGAAGTTGAATTAATAAACGCCTTTAGTGAGTTGCTTAATACATGTGATATAAATATACAACTTCAGAGCAGTAAAAAAATGAACTCAGTAAAGGGCTATATTGAAAAGCATTTTCTTGATATACTTCAATTGAAAGATTTGGAGGAAAGATTTGATATTGATAAATTTGCTTTGATTAGAAATTTTAGAAGGAAGTTCAACACCACACCAAATGCTTATCAATTACAACTTAAGATCGATTATGGAAAATATTTGTTAAAAAGTAGTAATAATATAGTTGATATTGCACTAAAATCCGGTTTTTATGATCAAGCTCATTTCACTAAAGAGTTTAAAAAAGCCTATGGAGTAACTCCCCTTCGATATTATAAAGCCATTCATTGATTGATGTAAATATTATACAATAATAATACCTTTATAATATTTCTACGAGGAGGTATTGATATGAAATGTATAATGATTATAGAATTAGGTTAGCTTCAACCCATAAGGATAAGATTAACTATCTTTGATTATGTATTTATGGACCCAAAGAGAAGGTTAATAAGTTAACTGGCAATTTGAAAATATTGAAATGATATTTTTAAAAGTACTAGAAGTTTTGTTAGAAAATCGGAAGAAAAATAGCAAAAAATAAAACAAACTAGGTTGATAAAACCTAGCTTTTCCAATTGGTGCCGAAGGCGGGACTCGAACCCGCACGAAGTTGCCCCCACTGGATTTTGAGTCCAGCGCGTCTGCCAATTCCACCACTTCGGCTAGTGACAAGTAATATCTTACCACAAATTTTAATAGTATGCAAGATGTTTTTGAAAAAAAATTAAATATGGACATGTCGAACTATGTTGAGAGGGGTTTATATATATGATATACTAAAATAGGTTAATAATAATTTTGGTGGTGATGAAATGGATCCAGTTACTCATGGGGTCATTGGGCTAGCAATCTCAGCATTTAATGGAGATCCTGTTAGTTTAACCAATCCCGTTAGCATTGGATGTGCGATAGGTGCTATGGCACCGGATATAGATGTAGTTGTTAGAATTTTTAAGGATGATTATCATTATTTAAAACACCATAGGGGACTTACCCATTCAATACCATCTCTTTTGGTGCTATCAGGTATAATTACATTTGGATTAGGAAGAATATTTGGGGATATGAGTCATCTCAGTGTTTTTCTTTGGACCTTATTGGGTGCATTTTCTCATACCTTTTTTGATATACTGAATTCCTATGGGGCTAAATTATTAGCACCCTTTACGGAAAGAAAGCTAAAGGCCAGCTTATTAATGTTATATGACCCTGTTATAACTTTACTTTGCCTTATGCTTATATTCAAAAGAGATATTAGCAATACTTTCTTGGTGGCCGTTTTCCTTGTGTTTGCTATATATATAGGGACTAGGTATGGGATGAGAAGGATGGCAGAAAGAATTCTTAAGGAACACTATTCCCATGGATATAAGCTGATTAAAGTAAATGTTCTACCAGCCTTGATAGCATTTCATAAATGGGATTTTGTAGTTGATACAAATAGTCACAATATAGTGGGTCAAGTGAATATCTTTAATAAAAAGGTTATTGTGAGGGAGAAGTTTAAGAAACCAAAGGAAGAAATAGTGGAACTCTTTAATAATACTAATGTGGGAAAATATTTCAATGATTTTTCCCCTATATTGCATATTGATTATTTCGAAGAGATGGGTAATCTAGTACTGAACATAGTGGATTTGAGATATTATCTTAAAAACAATTTTATGCATCATGCAACGGTTGTCTTTGATGAGCAAATGAATATAATAGAATCATTTTTCCAACCGTATGATATTAATAGGTATATTCCTGTAGTAGAAAAAATATAGACATAGGGCACCTGTGCAATTCCACAGGTGTTTTTATTTTGAAATACAAACAAACAAAGGGGACCTTAGTCGCCTTTGTTTGTTTGGTGGTGATAATGACATTAATAGCATAACTCTGTGTATCCAATCTGATGGTTATTTAGCTTTTGTTATGTAATCATTAAGAAAATAGAAAACTAGAAATACAAGCTATATATTTGGGGAAGAATTAATGGCCTTTATAAATATGGTATCAATAGAGCAAATTGTATAATTACAATCCTCAAGAACTTACTACTACATATAGTCTTAAATGCCCTAGAGTCATACCGCATTTATTGTGCAATTGTGCCAAGTTAGAATTATGCAATTTCCTCAATATATAATATGTTATATGGAGGTAAATTGTTAATAAATACAATATAAAATTTAAAATGAATTAGGAATATAGATTTTCCAAAGTTAAACTTAATTTATATATATCAAAATATCCGATGCTTCTAGGGAGTTTTGATGTGTATAAATTAATTGTTTAACTGGAATATCTATATAGGGTTTTCATAGTATAAGTTAAAGTCTATACTAAAATCCCTATATATTCTTTGGAAAAAATAAATAAAAAATAGAATTTTTTTTATTTATTTGGGAACTAATTTATTAATATACTCGTCTAATATATAATGGAGATATTAGACGAGTATATTAATTTTAGAAAATATTATTCTACATTCAGGAAGGAGTGAGTAGAGTGTCTGATTATGAAAAGATATTGATTGAGAAAAGCCAAAATGGAGATATAGAAAGCTTTGAAAAGCTGATAGAAAAATATCAAGTTATAGCCTTTAATATCGCATATAGAATGGTAGGAAATAAGGAAGATGCCAGTGATATGGCCCAAGAAGCACTGATTAAAGTATATAAATCAATAAAGAACTTTAGGGGAGATTCCAATTTTTCTACATGGTTTTATAGGATTGCAACTAATACGTGTATTGATGCAATAAGAAAGCTTAAGAAAATCAAAACTTATTCACTAGATAAGGAATACGAAACCGAAAACGGGAATTATAAATTTGAGGTAGCAGATAATAAATATTCACCGGAAAAATTATATGAGGTGAAGGAAAAGAAAGAATTAGTTCAAGTAGCATTGAATAAGATGCCTGAAAAATATAAAGCGGTGTTGGTCTTAAGGGATATACAAGGATTTACATACGAAGAAATAAGTGAAATAACTCAAAATCCTGTGGGCACTGTTAAATCGAGAATAAGTAGAGGTAGATTATTATTGAAAGAAATATTAATAAAAGAATCGGAACTTTTTCTAGAAAATTAAGTCTAATTAAATGAGAGGAGGGAAAACATGAATTGCGAAAAGGTTATGGAAATGTTATCACTTTATATAGATAATCAATTAGATGAAAAGGAAACAAGGGAAATAGAGAAACATTTAAAGAATTGTGAAAAATGCAGTAGGGAGTATGAAGACCTATTAACTATAAAAAAATTGTTATCGGAAACACCTAAAGTAGAATTGCCCATGAACTTTAAAGAAGAACTTCATAGAAAATTAGTTGAATCTTCTATCGAAGAAAATTCGGAAATTATAGATTTTAAAGAAAAAAGTGAGAAAGTGCGTAATAAGAAGAAATATAACTGGAAGATTTTATCCGGCATTGCTGCTGGGATTTTAATAACCGTTGTTTCGGTATCATCCTTAATAAATAATAATTTTGAGACTAAAGAGTACGCCAAGATGGAAAGCGAAGGGGCATCACCACAACAGGCTATGCCGTTTAATGTGGCAATGGATGAACCTAAAAGTTCAGATATAGCTACTAAAGAAGAACCTATGGAAAGCCATAGAAAAGCAGAATTGAATACGGACAAAATGGAATTTGCTTCTGAACATAGGGGCCTAGAAAATAAAAAAGAAAAAACTGCTGAAAATATGGGGATTACGCCTCAAAAGGTGATAATAAGTGGACATATTAATCTTCAGATTGCTGACTATGATGCTATCTATAATAAAATAGTAAATAAAGTTATCGCAAAGGGAGGCTTTGTTCAAAACTCATATACATCATATAAGGATTTAGGCACTAATGCCAGGGAAAGGGACCTTAAAAATGGCAGTATGGTATTGAGAATCCCTAAGACTGAATTTCAAAATATGTTTGATGATATAAGACCTATGGGAATTGTTACAGATGAAAATATCAATTCAAATGATATTACTATACAGTATATGGAAATTCTTGATTCAAGAAATAATTTAGGACTAGAGGAAAAGAAACTTAAAGAAGCCTTAGATAACACGAAGGATGAAAATGAAGTTTCTGATATAAATGAAAAGCTTGATAGCGTTGCTTTGGAAATTGAAAGATTATCTGAAGAAGTGCTAACACTAGATGACCTGGAAGCTCTATCTACATTAGAAATTTACTTAGATGAAGTGAAATAAAATAAAAGAATTTAAGCTAAGTGATTTTCTAAGAGATGTGGTATATGTCTTTGCCTAATATGTTGTGGGGAGGTGAGTATAGAAAAATATAAAGAATGTATATACCTAAAGAGATTAAATGAACAAAAATAAAAGAAAGGGTGATTTATTTATGAAGAAGATATTTTATATTTTAATGATTCCCATATTGATTGCAGGTTTGTTTGCTTTTGATAGTTTAGATGTGTTTAGTGGGAAGGCAGCAGCAAATGATTTTTCTAGAGAAGGAAATATTGTTGAAGTTAATGGCTTAGGAACTGTTAAGGT
Organism: Maledivibacter sp.; assembly: GCA_025210375.1. Classification (NCBI taxonomy): domain Bacteria; kingdom Bacillati; phylum Bacillota; class Clostridia; order Peptostreptococcales; family Caminicellaceae; genus Maledivibacter; species Maledivibacter sp. The sequence continues at coordinate 53,911 of JAOASB010000002.1, forward strand.
TAAACCAGATATCGCTTATATAAGTATAGGAGTAGAAACTTTTAATACAGATGCCAAAAAGGCTCAGGATACGATTGCTAGCAAGATGGATAATATTATTGGGGCTCTTAAGAAAAATGGAATCAAAGATGAAGATATTAAAACCACTGGATACAGCATATACAAAACAAATAGATATGATGCAGCTGGATTAGGTGAAAAAGAAAAAAGAACTGAAGGATACAATGCGAGAAATGTTGCACAGGTTACAATAAGAAATATTGATACAGTTGGGAAAATAATTGATTTAGCTGGAAAAGAAGGGGCAAACATAATAAATAATATTAGATTTGGAATAAGTGATGAAGAAAAATATTATGGGGAGGCTTTAAAGCTTGCTATGAAAAATGCTTCAGGTAAAGCAGAAGCTATACTTAGTAGCTTTGGGGCAAAGCTTGGAAAGCCATATAGAGTCAAAGAAAACAGCTATGGGGCTCCACTTGTATATAGAGAGAATGTCATGATGAAGTCGTCGATGGGAGCCGATGCATATGAAACACCTGTAGAAGCTGGTGAACTTGAAGTAACTGCAAATGTAGTTGTTGAGTATAAATATTAAGAGAAAAATTATAGAACCTCCTAAATGGGAGGTTCTATTTCTATATTTTATACATTAAAGAAGGATTTTGTGTTAAGATTGAGAATATATTAAAGAAACTTTAACTTAACCCAGATTATTCATAGAAAATTTAAAAGTCTACTTTGTCCTTTTGTTCCTAAGTAATTCATCGGATTCTTGATGTACTGTCGGGGTTATACCCTTGAACTTGATAAATGTCTTAGAAATCCAAACTACCCTAAATACTTTTAAACTCTCTATGAATAATCTAAGCTTAAATTTACTTCATAAATTTTGTATTTATTGATAAAATATTAGTACTGGAGTATTAAGGAGATGATGTTTTGAAAAAAAGGTTAGTAATCATAGATGGAAATAGTCTTATAAATAGAGCCTTTTATGCTTTGCCTGACTTGATTACAAAGGAAGGCATACATACTAATGGAGTGTTTGGCTTTATTAAGATGGTTAACAAAATAAATGAAGATTATAGTCCAGAGTATCTTAGCGTGGCATTTGACCTAAAGGCACCAACCTTTAGACACCTAGCATATAAAGAGTATAAAGGGCATAGAAAAAAGATGCCGAGTGAATTAGCTCAGCAAATGCCTATTATTAAGGAAGTATTAGACGCTTATAAAATACATAGAACTGAGCTTGAAGGCTTTGAAGCCGATGACCTAATAGGAACTATTGCAAGGCTTTGTGAAGAAAGGGATTTTGAAGTAATAATCGTGACTGGAGACAGGGATGCATTGCAGCTTGTATCAGATAATGTGAAGGTTATGATAACTAGAAAGGGTATTTCAAACCTTGAGGCCTATGATGAGGAAATGGTGAAGGAAAAGTATGGGGTTACTCCTATGCAAATAATTGACTTCAAAGGACTTGTAGGAGATAAATCCGACAATATCCCTGGAGTGCCTGGAATAGGAGAAAAAACTGCTGCTAAATTATTAAATCAATATCCTACTGTTGAGGAATTGATAATGAATGTTGACGATATTTCTAGTAAAAGGCATCAGGAAAAAATAAGAGATAATGCTGAGATCGCACTGCTAAGTAAAAGACTAGCAACCATAAAGACGGATATTCCCCTTGATTTAGATATTGATGAGCTTAGATTGATTCAGCCAGATTCAGAGAAGTTAATCGAACTGTTCAGAAAATATGAGTTCAATAGCTTGATAAAAACATTAACTAATTTAGATGAAGGTGAAGAAGCGGGAAAGCAAGAAACTGTAAGTACTAATGCTATAGATATAACTATCATTGAGAAAAAAGAGGATTTAAACAGGGTTACGAATATCATAAAAGATAAAAAAAGCTTTGCTATGAAAATATTTAAAGAAGAAAACAATCTGAGAAGTGATGATATTATTGGTATTTCCCTATGCCTAGATGAAGAAAATAATTATTACATAGATGTACAAAGTGACAAAGAATTACTGTTTCCTTTAAAAGAAGTGCTTGAGGATAAAGAGATAAAAAAACAAGGGCATGGACTTAAAAAAGAGATAATTTCATTACTCAGATATGGTATCATCCTTGATGGCATAGAATTTGACAGCTTTATTGCCGCTTATCTTCTTCAGCCATCTAGAAGTGATTATGATGTATCGGACTTAGCTTTAGAATATCTGGGGATAAAGATTAGCAGCCAAGAAGAACTCTTAGGCAAAGGTAAAAACGCTAAGAAGTTTAGTGATTTATCTAGAGATATCTTGTCTAGATATGGAGGGAACTGTTGCTCAATTGTAGCGAATGTTAGAGATTTACTTGCTAAGGAGCTTGAAAAACATGAATTAACTGAATTATTTAAAGAAGTTGAAATGCCACTTATTGAAGTTTTGGCAAACCTTGAATACGAAGGATTTAAAGTGGATCAGAAGGTGCTTAAGGAAATTGATGATGAACTTACTACTAAAATAGATGAAATCACAAGTGAGATTTTCTCTTTGTCAGGTGAAGAGTTTAATATAAATTCTCCAAAGCAGTTAGGAGTTATTCTATTTGAGCGTTTAGAGCTACCTGTTATTAAAAAGACTAAGACAGGATACTCTACAAGCCACGATGTTTTAGAAAAGCTTTACAAAAGACATCCTATAGTACCACTTATAATACAATATAGACAACTGGTTAAATTAAAATCTACCTATGTTGATGGTTTGTTTAACTTAATCAACCCAGTTACAGGTAAAATTCATTCAAGCTTTAATCAAACAGTTACTGTTACTGGTAGAATTAGCAGTACGGAGCCTAACCTCCAGAATATTCCTATTAAGCTGGAGATGGGCAGGAGAATAAGAAAGGTATTTGTACCCTTGGATAATGATCATAAACTTATAGATGCTGACTATTCTCAGATTGAATTGAGGGTTTTAGCTCATATGTCTGAAGATGATAACCTAATAAGGGCATTCAATGAGGATGAGGATATACATACACTTACAGCCTCTCAAGTATTTAACCTTCCCCTTGATGAAGTGACTTCTTTAGAGAGAGGTAGAGCAAAGGCAGTAAACTTTGGTATAGTTTATGGAATAAGTGATTTTGGGCTTGCCACAAATTTAAATATAACTAGAAAAGAAGCTAAAAAATATATAGACGAATACTTTAAGAAATATAGTGGAGTAAAAGACTATATGGACAATGAAGTTAAAAAGGGTAAAGAGATGGGCTATGTTACTACAATTTTTAAAAGAAGAAGATATATACCTGAGCTTAAATCAAAAAACTTTAACCTAAGATCCTTTGGTGAAAGAACTGCTATGAATACACCTATTCAAGGAAGTGCAGCGGATATTATTAAAATAGCTATGATTAGGGTATTTAATGAACTAAAAGAAAGAAATTTAAAATCAAAATTAATTCTACAGGTTCATGATGAATTGATTATAGATGCCCATAAGGATGAAATAGACGAGGTTAAAAAATTATTGAAGGATAATATGGAAGAAGCCATTAGTATAAGAGTTCCTTTGAAGGCTGACATGAATATCGGTGATAATTGGTATAATACTAAATAAAAATAAGGAGTAAGAAATGAAGGTAATAGGTTTAACAGGAGGCATAGCTTCTGGAAAGAGTACGGTATCAAGCTATTTGAAGGAGCTTGGTGCTATTGTTATAGATGCAGATGTTGTCGCTAGAGAAATAGTTAAAAAGGGTCAGCCGGCTTTAAAGGAGATTGTAGATTGTTTTGGTGAAGAGGTACTTCTGAGTGAGGGAACTTTGAACAGGAAATATTTGGGGTCTATCGTATTTAGTGACCCGCAAAAACTCCAGGTTTTAAACAAAATTACCCATAAAAGAATAATTGAAAATATTGAAGAAAAAATTGAACACTATGAGCATCTAGATAATGTTAAAGCTATATTTATCGATGCAGCCCTTCTAATAGAAATGAAGATGTATTTTTTAACCCATGAGATATGGTTAGTTACTATCAGTAAAGAAATGCAATTAAGAAGGCTAATGCTCAGAGATAATCTGTCCTTTGATGAAGCAATGGATAGAATAAATTCACAGATGGCCTTGGAACGCAAAAAAGAAGTTTCCGATGTTATTATTGATAATTCTAAGGACTATGATTATTTGCGACAGCAGGTAAAAGATTTATACGATTCTGTTTTTGGAGGTGCTTAATTGAGTGTTATTGATTTAAGAAAATATCGGGTTTTATTTTTATTTATTGCCATTTGTATAGTTTTAGGTGTTTTAATACTAGCAAGTAATTTTGTAATGAAAGTTCTTTACCCGTTACAGTATAGCCCTATTATTAACCGATATTCAGAAGAGTACAATCTGGACCCACTTTTTGTTGCCTCAGTAATCAGAGCAGAAAGTAAATTCGATACCAATGCAGTTTCTCCAAAGGGGGCAAAGGGTCTTATGCAGATATCGAGTATAACTGGTAAGTGGGCTTCTGAAGAATTAAGCATTCCAGAATATGATGAGAATATGCTTTTTAACCCAAATGCAAATATAAATATGGGTTGTTGGTATTTGAATAAATTAAAAAAAGAGTTTAGTAATAATATAAGAAATGTTTTAGCAGCATATAACGCGGGTAGTGGGAATGTAAGGAAGTGGCTAAGTGATGAAAAGTATAGCAGTGATGGAACTGAGCTAGTTAAAATCCCATTTGGGGAGACGAGAGAATATATTAAAAGAGTCAATAGAAATTATAAAATATATAAGTATTTATATAAAGATGAATATAAAGAATAGTTGTATTTAATATAGTTAATATTTTGAGAGATCCTTTTCACAAAGGAATTTTAATTAATTTATTAGGACTTATGAAGGTGATTATGCAATTTGCTCATTTGATATTATGTCATTGAATAATTTATAAAACTTAGGCATAATTGTTTTGCTTTTTGTTTTAAAAGACATTATTATATATATGAGGAAATTGCATAACTTTTACTTGGCTAAGCTACATAATATATATGGTATAGCTTTGAGGATTTTTAAAGTGCATGTAGTAGATGGTTTTCATAGAAAGTAATTATGCAATTTGCTCAGATAGTAAACCTCTATTATTCATATAAAATTTAGAATGGTTTTTACATTTTTGAACTTTCTATAAATAATATAGGGCAAACATTAAAATTCATAGCTATGGTTCCAAGAAAGGATTGGTCTTATGAAACACATGAAGAGTCTTGAAGACGTAAAAACCTTACATATAAGTGATGATAGAAGAATTCATTCTGCTACCCATGAGGAGATACTTAGTGGAGCAACTACAGATATCTACTTTTTAAGGACTCTTGATATATTGAAGGAAATGGATTTAGACAATGTAACCGTAACAGCTGAGATATTTCCTAGGAAATCTGGAATCTTTGCTGGAATAGATGAAGTGAAAAATATTCTGAAGGATAAGGATATTGAAATGTGGGCATTAGATGAGGGTGAAGAATTTAGCCCTAAGGACACGGTTATTAGGATTAAGGGGCCATATAGAGAGTTTGGAGCCTTTGAAACAGTAATATTAGGTGCATTAGCTAGTTCGTGTGGCTGGGCTACTGCGGCTAGAGAGGTAAAGGAAGCTTGTGGAGAAAAAGGATTTCTATGCTTTGGAGCAAGACATGTCCATCCAGCAGTAGCACCAGTGATGGAAAGATCTGCGGTTATTGGTGGAGCAACAGGAGCAAGTTGTATTTTAGCGGCGAAATTATTAGATATACAGCCTTCAGGCACATTACCTCATGCAGCCATGCTTATATCTGGAGATACAGCAAAAATTGCTGAGGTATATGATAGGGTAATGCCTCAGTCCCACCGTAGGACTGTTTTGATAGATACTTTTAAAGATGAGGTGGAAGAAAGTTTAAGGATTGCTGAGCTTTTAGGAGAAAACCTATATGGAATACGTGTTGATACTCCTAGTGAGAGGGGTGGAGTTACTCCTGGCTTAATTAAAGAATTAAGATTCAAGTTGGATGTTGCTGGACATAATCATGTAAAGATATTTGTATCTGGTGGACTAACACCTGAAAAAATAAGGATATTATCAGAAGCTGGAGCAGATTCCTTTGGAGTAGGAAGCTATATTTCTGCAGCATCCCCAATTGATATGACTATGGATATCAAAGAGGTACAAGGTAAACCAGTTGCCAAAAGGGGAAGGATACCAGGTTTAGTTGAAAATACAAAATTAAAGCATGTACAGCTATAATAAATAGAGAGTCCTTTCAACTGGCTCTCTGTTTTTATACCTTAAAAGAATGAGTGAAAAAATTTAATTTTAGAATTTAAAACTTAGAACTAGCACCCCTCTTGACAAAATACAAAAAAAGCTATATAATAATTTTTGTCATAAAGTAAAATTAATCATTATGCGGATGTGGCGGAATCGGCAGACGCGCTACCTTGAGGGGGTAGTGAGCAACGCTCGTATGGGTTCAAATCCCTTCATCCGCACCAATTAATCTGAAATATTTGTGGTTCTTATATTTTGAACCTACAGAACTTTTAAGGGAGTTCAAAATTTAGTTGTGGATATGTACCATTACGTGAGACCTCTATACGGCAGTAAAGGCGATAGAAGCACCTGTGAGGACACCCACCTATCGATGAGATAGGTGTCAAAATATAAGATACGGTATTTTGGATTACATAATAGCAAACATTTAAGGCTACTTATCCTTTCGGGTGAGTAGTCTTTTGATTTTGTATTAAAGTTTTCTAATGTAGTTCTTACCAATACTTTTAATCAGATAGCTCTGGCTGTAGATATACATGTTTTAATAATTCTAAGGGCGGCTTATGCGATGTATTATCATAGGGGCAACTATTTCTGATTAAAGAAGAAATAAAAAATATTTCAAGATTGCTGTAAGAACAGTATTAAGATGAAATTTTATTAAAGGGGGATATACTATTCAATGTAAATAATGTCCTAATATGCTATAATGTAACAAAGTCGTTTTATAGGAGTTGGGTGTTAACGAACTTGGTTGGTGGATGATTAAGTCAAAAAAACAATTGAAAAGCAATAGTATTTCACTGAGAGGGGAAGTCAGAGTGAAGAATAGAGATATCGCTTATATGGCGATAAGAATCTTAAGTATTTATACTTTTATTCAAGCATGTATTAATCTTGTTTATTTTATAAACTCTACAATTATAGTTGGCAACAATGGTATTAGCTTCTTGCAAATGTTTATTGGATTTTTTGGGCCTTTTGTTTTATTACTAGGATGGGGCATTTTATTGTGGATATTCACTGATAGAATTTGCAATTTTATTGTTGTTAGAAAAGAAGATATGAAGGATGGACAAAATCGACTTACAATTGAGAGTATCCAATCAATGGCCTTTTCCATAGTGGGGTTAATTATTTTTGTAAAAGCAATACCACAGGCTGTAAGAATAATTCCACAAGTTAAATTTTCAATAGGGGAATATGCATTGGGAAATGAACAATTAAGAGTGAAAATGACTTTTCAAGTTATAGAAAAAATACTTGAATTAATTATTGGATTTAGTCTTTTTGTAGGTGGGAAAGGTCTTGTTGGTATATTAAAAAAATTGAGGAATTTGGGATTGGAACAAGAAGATAAAAAGTAATAAGTTAAGAGCAGTAAATCCATTTACTGAGTGTAAAACTGCTAAGACGATATTCCCCGAGAACTGTGATATGGATGATGGTTCTTTGGTGACTGTGGAATCAAATATTTCAATATAATATGAACAGCCCAACAAAGGTGGGTTCTAATTCATGGGGGGTGACTGTATGAAGAAAAAGAAGTGGATTTTTTCAGTAGCTATGATTTTTATCTTGATAGGGTGTATATCCATAGTAATTATGTCTCGTCCAAAAAATGATATTACTTCAATGGAAAAAATGATTTCAAAACGGATTAAAGCTAATGAAACAGTCATGGTGTATAACGAGATTGTCATCGATGATTATAGACTTGATAGTTATATACTAAAAGATGCACAGGAGTATCAAAAAGTTGGCTATGCACTTTTTAGAGTAAATAAAGACGGTAACTATGAAATTATTAATGTTATAGATGCAGACAAAACTACTAAAATTGCAAATGATATTACTTTATATGAAATTTCTCAGTTAAGAGCAGGAGATTTTTCAATTAATACATCTTTATTTGTTATCAGTAATAATCCTCAGCTTGCTAAAATAGAACGAATAATGGAAAACGGAGAAATTAAAATAAAAAAAGTTACTGATAACCCATCTATTAGCTTTTTTGATGATTTAAATGAAAGTTCTAGAGTTAGATATAACTTCTATAATCAGAATGGAGACATATTAAAGTAGAGTCCAAAAGGAGTATTATTTTTATTCTATTATGTGTACTAATAACAATAATTTATAAAAAGCGATAGAATAAATTAAATGAGATAAAAGATAGTGTTAAAAGAATAGAAGATAAAATTCATTAACATGAATAAGTTTATTAAGGTCAGTAAACAGCATATAAAAATTAGTAGTGTATATAAAGCTGAATACATCTGATCTATCTATTACTATATAGAGTAAGTTAGTTGACTGATAGTTCTATGGTTACTAAGAAATAACTGATTTATATGAAAATAAATATTAATGATAGGAGCATATATAATGTTTTTAATTCAGATGGCAGGTTTTTCTGGTTCTGGAAAATCGACCTTAGCTAAGGAAATATCAAAAGTTTTTAATGTAATAAATATAATGCAGAATATAAATATATTGAATGTAGAGTAGATGATTTTGAACAGGGGGGGCAAGATAATGAAATGTATAATACGGAAGGAAATACTAGAAGATTATCCTAAAGTTAGAGAAGTTGTTAAATCTGCTTTTTTTAGAGAAAAAAAGGACTTGAAATTTAATGAATGGATTTTGATTGAAAAAATAAGAGAAAGTGAATATTACATAAATGACTTATCTCTTGTAGCAGAAATTGACGGTATGGTTTTGGGACATATCATGTTTACACCTATGAAAATAAACGGTAGAAATACTTCTTTTGTTTCTCTTGCTTTAGCACCAGTTGCCGTTCATAAAGATTTTCAAAAACAGGGTATAGGAAAAAAGCTAGTTAAGTCAGGAATAGAAAGTGCTAAAAATCTTGGATTTGAGTCTATTATTGTTATGGGACATCCAGAATATTACCCTAAATTTGGTTTTGATAAAGCATCAAAGTGGAAAATAGGGACAACAAATGATTTTAATGATAAGTGTCTTTTTGTATTAGAATTAGTTGCAGGAGGACTTGCAGATGTATCGGGAATAATCGAGTATTGTCCTGCATTTTACAATGAAAAAGGAGAATTGATATAGATTTGCAGTAAGCATTCTATGGGGCTATGGTGATAATGAAAGTTCTGGCTGATATCTGAGCCGAACTAGAAAATCTTTTAGAAAAGAGATGTATAACCTATGTTTTATATAGTTGGATTAATTTTTGTAATATTGATAGCTACTATAATTGCTTTAGGCACACACGTGGTTGAGGTGGAATTGAGGAAAATATCAATTAATGTTCCATCTAAATTTAGATATGTTCATATTTCTGATATCCACAATAAGTTGTCATTTGTGAATGGAAGGGTTAGTAATATTATAAATTCACGCAATCCTGATTTTGTAGTAGCTACAGGGGATTATTCTAATACTCAAGAAGGTTTACCAAATGTTATTTCAGAATTGGGTGATATTAATTGTAAGGTATTTATGGTTTTGGGAAACTATGAAAGAGAAGAAGAAAAAAATATCATCAAAAAGAGAGAAATAACATTGGATTTGTTAAAAGATGAAGTATTAAAATATGATAACCTTAAATTACTTGTCAATGAGGATGCGAAATTAAATTTAAATGAATCTAGGGTATCAATATATGGATTTGATAACTCAACCTATGGGAATGAAGAATATAACCCAAAGGATTTCAACTCAGAAAGTGATTATAAAATAATACTAGCTCATTCTCCCAACATAATCAATGTAGTTAGTGAAGAGCAAATAGGATATAATCATATTTTAGTTGGACATACACATGGAAAGCAACTTAATATTCCAATAAATAAAACTGCATATGATAAATTTCATATTGGATTGAAGAGATTAAATGATCATCAATTTTTTTCAATTAGTAGAGGCTTGGGGACTGTTAGAATACCGATCAGATTAAAAAGTAAACCAAGTATAGATGTATATGATATTAAGTAATCAAAGGACTCATCTAGAACCATTATTTTAGGAATGAATTTATTTCATAAAGAAAGATGAAAAGAGGAAAGAAGCTTTTGGATATAATGAAAAAAATGAGTTTATGACTCATAATTTATACGTTTGTCCACGAGATTCAGAAGAATTAAAAAGACATATTACATTTCGAAATTATTTGAGAACACATAAAGAAGAAAGGGAGAAATATAGTGAAATTAAACTACAAGCAGCAACAAAATATCCAACAGATATAGATAGTTATATTGAGGCTAAGAGTCCATGTGTTAATGAAATTTATAGGAAATGTGGATTATAAGCATTTTTTACTTTGAAAGTTATACTAAGAAGTAAAATAAATAGATAAAGGAGTAGTCATGTGATTATTTATACAGCTACATGTAAAGAATGGGATGAAATTAAAAAACAGACTGAGTTTACAAGTGACGATTTTAGTATAGAAGGCTTCATACATTGCAGTTATCCTAAACAAACAGTTCGGGTTTTAAATAAGCATTTCAAGGATGAAGAAAAAGTTATTTTACTTTGTATAGACCCTAGATTATTAAAATCCAAGTGGAAAAGTGAAGATTTAAAGGGAAATGGTGAAGAATTTCCTCACGTATATGGAAATATTAATATAGATGCAATTGTAAAAGTATTAGACATTCAGCCTTCAAAATATGGATTGTTTCATGAAAATAGCGAATTAAGAAGTATAATTGAATCTATATCATAACATAAATAAGTAAACATCTACTCATTATATTATAAATAGCATACATCGGTGAATGGTGGGTGCTATTTTTATTAAAATCAAGATGTATAATAAAGATAAAAAATCTAAACATATTTTAAATTGTGGTGTAATCGCAATATCTTATCTAATGGTTATTTTATTTTTTATAAGATATTTGAGTGTATTATAAAGGTAGATTAAATTGACTAAAAACCTATTCCTTTTTTGTCAACTCTACATACTAATTAAGTAATGTATAGGGGTAATATACTTCCTAAATCCAATATATATAATATGCTTAATTGTGCAAAAGTTAGGTTAACTAGTCATGGGCATTGAAATAAAGTAACTTAGCAATGAAGGGGGAAGGGAAGAGATGAAATATCAATTCATAGGGTATTTATTAAAAGCAGGAACAAGAACTTTTATAGCAATACCTTTTAATGTATGGGAAGTATGTAACAAAAAAGGAAACCTACCTGTAAAAGTCACTGTCAATGGTAAGAATTTTGAATGTAAGCTATTACCTAGGGGGAATGGAAACTATTATATACCCATTAATACAACAATACTTAAGGGGATTGAGGATGATAATGGATTGGATGTGTCCTTTGAGATAATTGCTGGATTGAGCCGAATTAACAAAAACAGCCCCTATAGTAGAAAAAATCCTATAAGAAAAATAGACAGCATAGAAAGTATTATTCAACCGCAAGCTGGGATGTGTGGACAGACCTGTGTTGCTATGTTGGCAGGAGTAACAGTAGAAGAAGTAATAAATGTTATGAAGGCAAAAATAGGACAGGCCTCTATTAGTAAAGTGATTGAAACTTTAGATTACTATGGAATTTCTCATTCGCCCAAGATGGTTTATATGGGTACGAAGATAAAAAAATTACCAAAATGCTGTATAATTAATGCCCGTGCTGAAAAAAGTAGTCATCTCTTATTGTTTTATAAGGGAAAATATTATGATTCATCATTAGGGTTGTTGAAGGAATACGATGTTCATAAAATTATCGGATATTTGGAAATTTATACTGAGTAATTTAAGATAAAAATATGGATTGTGATGACTTTGAGGATGTGAGAGGGGATTCGAATGATTAAAGAAATTATTGAGTTGTTTTTAGGGGAAAAATGGAAGAGTGTATATACTACACAAGATGTAGAAGAATATGCAAAAATCAAAGGAAAACTTATGAATGAAAACATTAAGGTAAAAACTAGAATGAATAACCGGTATACTAGTAGTAGAAGAAGACAAACTACTTATAATATTCTAGTTAAATCTGAGGAAGTATATAAAGCTAATAATATCATACACTATCAAAGGCGAGAAAAATGATATTATATGAGGATTAGGTATTTATAAGACAGGGTTACTTACCTGTCTTATTCTATTGTAAGACATTTCCTAGAAGAAATTTGGCTATAGTTCAAGGGGGTAGATGTTCCTAAATTTTCATTGGTATAATTAACAATCGAACCCAAATATTTGAAAAATAAAAAATTTTTAAAAAATTTTAACAATAAATATTTATTGAATCTATTGAATTTGAATAGAAAAAATTATATAATTAATGCAGAATATTCAGAAAAAAATGGGGGTATGTATATGACATCTAAAAGTGATTTCTTACAACAATTAGAAACGTTAAAAAACCATTATGATAAACTTAATGAAGATAATAAATATAAACTTCAGGAAGCTATACAAGTGGTTTTAACAAAGTTTGAAAAAAGAGTATAAAAATAATAAAACCAAGACTTTCTAGAAGTCCTGGTTTTATTATTTTATAGATATACTTCTTATAAGTCAAACTATAGATATTCCAGTTAAACAGTTAATTTATACACATCAAAAATTCCCTAGAAACATCGGATATTTTGAGATGTATAAATTAAGTTTAACTTTCGGAAATCTCTATATATGACCCACCAATAAATTTACATTTTGTTCTTTAGAATATAGACTAATCTAAAGAAATAAATAATATGATATAATATATGTAATTGAGGAAATTTCTATGAATAAGATAAAATCATGTAGGGATTACCTCAACATACAGTTTTATCTTAGGAGGGGGTACATATGAGACGAAATAGGACAAAAACCAGGAAAAAGAGCAATAAGAATTATTTTGTTATTATCACATTTGTAGTTTTATTATTTGTAGGGGCACCAACAATAGGTTATTTTGGGACAAAATACTTTTTAATACCTAAGTATATTGATAAACAAAAGAGTCAACCTAGTACTACTGTAAGTGCAAATGCTAATGAAAAGCTTTACGAGAAGATTGAGAATAAAGCTAAAGAGTCCGATTCCAATAAAAGTAAAGAAAGTAATACTACAAATGAAGAAACTAATACTACCACAGAGCAGTCATCACAGGAAAAACTATATACCCTTGAAATACCAGCGTTAAATATTTATAGTGTTCAAGTTGGAAGTTTCGATAATAAGCAGCATGCTGAAACTCAAGTAAAGGACTTAAATAGTAAGGGTTTGGGTGGATATATTGTTCAGTCCGATCGTTTTAGGGTTATGACTATGTCTTTTACAGAAAGAAGTAATGCAGATAAATATAAGGAACAGATAAAAAGTCATTATTCAGACGCTTTTATCGCACCTAAACAGCTACCTATTAGATCAATAAAATATAATGATAATGGTAAGGCATATAGTGAAGCTGCATCAAGCAATTTAAATGAGCTAAAAAAGTACTATGAAGATTTTTCTAGTTTCATAGCAAAACGGGATATGGCAAGTACAGATTCAAATGAATTGATTCAATTTGTTGATAGTGAGATAAAAAGATTAGATAAAATTAGTCAATCGATAGCTTCAGCAAGTCCGTCTGAAGACTTTACAAGCTTTAATAGTAAGTTCTCTAGTATAGTTGAAACTGCTAAGACAAAGCTAACAAAAGAAAAGCAGTCTAACCTTTCAGACAGAAAAAAAGTATTAGAAATATTTATGGAAAGTATCAATTCTTATCAGGGCATAATATAAATGATACCTATGAGGAGGTTAAAGACTTAAATGTTGATAGAAGAAATAAAGAACTTGTTAGATGCAGAGTTTTTGTCAGGAGAAGAATATTCTACGTTTGAAGTGAATGGAGCTTTTGGTTGTGATCTGATGAGTGATGTTCTGGCTTATGTTGAGGATAAAACCCTATTATTGACTGGTCTTACTAATCCACAGGTTATCAGGACTGCAGAAATGTTAGATATAAATGCAATAGTTTTTGTAAGAGGAAAAATTCCTCCGGAAGGTGTCGTTTTGATGGCAAAGGAAGTAGGTATTGCATTAATAACTACAAATCATTCTTTGTATACTTCATGTGGGATTTTATATAGCAATGGATTAAAAGGCATATCAATTGGAGGAATATAGAAATATGAACTCGGAAGAAAAAAATATGGGTATTAAATTGGAATATGAAGTAATAAAAGAGGATTTTGGAAGTGCTGGGGAAGCTTCAAGTAATATAAAGAAGGTTTTAAGGAAACTTGGTATTGATTCAACTATTATTAGAAGAATAGCAATAGCAACATATGAAGCAGAAATAAATATAGTTATCCATTCTGAAGGTGGTAAAATTATTGTTTATATCAAGACCGACAAAATCGAAATCATTGCTAAGGATAGGGGCCCAGGTATTAAGGATATAGAGCTTGCTATGCAAAAAGGTTTTTCAACTGCATCAAACAAAGTAAGGGAACTAGGCTTTGGTGCTGGTATGGGATTGCCCAATATGAAAAGATCCTGTGATGATTTTTATATTGAATCCGAAGTGGGCATAGGTACTACCCTTAAAATGATAATTAATTTATAGATTAAATCAAAGATTCTTAGTAGTATCTATTTAATTATAAACGAAGCATTTAGTATTTATTTTAAAGTGGAAGAATATGTTATAGTGTTTTTGAAAATGGAGGATATTAGATGGGAGACTATTGGCATTCAGTTACCTTAGAGGGTGAAAGGTGTAATGGCTGTACAGTATGCTTAAGAAGATGTCCTACTGAGGCCATTAGGATAAGAGATGGCAAGGCTAGAATTATCAAAGAACGATGTATCGATTGTGGAGAATGCATTAGGGTATGTCCATATCATGCTAAAAAAGCCCTTGCCGATGATTTGAAGTCAATCGAAAACTATAAATACAAAGTTGCTTTGGTTTCTTTACCTTTATATGGTCAATTTGCCCTTGATAAAGATATGAATCGTATTTTTAATTGTTTTTATGAGTTAGGATTTGATATGGTTTATGATGTCGCTTATGCTGCCGATATCTTATCTGTTTTACAGGAGGATATAATAAAAAAGCAAGGGCCTAGACCCTTGATATCTACGTTATGTCCTGCTGTTACTAGGCTCATTCAGATTAGATTTCCATCACTTATAGACCACATCATACAGCTTGAATCTCCTATGGAAGTAGCAGCAAGGTTAGCTAAAAAAGAAGCTATTGCTAAGGCTGGAGTAAATAGTGAGGACATTGGTATATTTTATATTACACAATGTCCAGCTAAAATTACAAGTATAAAAAACCCTATAGGTATAAAAAAATCATATGTAGATGGAGCAATTCCTATAGAGTCTATTTATACCAAGCTTTTAAAAATATATGATGACATAGAAATAAATAATAAAATACAAAGAGCTTCAAGTAAAGGTATTAGTTGGGCTAGTGTAGGTGGTCAAAGTTTATCCCTTGGACTTAGTAGTTACTTAGCTGTCGATGGCATTGAAAACGTTATCAAAGTTTTAGAAGAAATTGAGCTAGGGAAACTTGATGATGTTGATTTCTTTGAAGGGTATGCTTGTGTAACAGGGTGCGTAGGAGGCCCCCTTAATGTAGAAAATCCTTTCATAGCTAAAAACACGATTAGGCAAAGAGCTAATTGTTATGGGAATATACATGGTGAAAAATCTGAGCTTTTAAAAGACATTGAAGGACTACAGGTGAATTTAACAGAAGAAATTAAGCCATTAGGCATCCTAAAGCTAGATTCAGATATACAAAAAGCAATAGAAAAGATGGGACTTATAGAAAAGATTTATAAGGAATTGCCGGGTATAGATTGCGGTTCATGTGGTGCGCCGACATGTCGGGCAATGGCAGAGGATGTAGTAAGAGGTAAGGCATCCATTGAGGACTGTATAATAAGGCTAAAGAAAAAAACATAAAAATTGGGAGGAGAAAAATGTTAGTAAAAAATATAAAAGACAAGTTTGGATTCAAGGTTATAGCCGGGGAGAATGGTCTAGATAAAGAGGTTAAAGGATTATATTGCTCCGACTTACTTAGTTGGGTAATGTCCCATGCTAAGGATGCTGATGCATGGATAACTGTGCAAACCCATATAAATATTGTTGCAATCGCATCCCTATTAAACTTAGCATGTATTATTGTTCCAGAGTCCATAGATGTGGATGGGGATACGATAGAAAAAGCCAATGAAGAGGGGATAGCAATTTTTTCAACTGATATGGATAGCTATAGGATTTTTTCGAAGTTTTATGAAGCTGGGATGAGATAAATGAAATTATACTATGATCTTCATATTCATACTGCATTATCTCCCTGCGGAGATAATGACATGTCTCCCATGAATATTGTTAACATGGCTGTTATTAAGGGTTTAGATGTAATTGCAATAACAGATCACAATTCTGTAAAAAATTGCATACCCTGTCTAGAAGCGGCTAGGGATAAGGATATCCTAGTTATACCAGGCATGGAGATTCAGACAAAGGAAGAGGTGCATCTCCTTTGTTTATTTAAAAATATAGAAGAAGCGTTGGTTTTTGGTGCTAAGGTAGATGAACTGTTACCTAACATTAAAAACAATCGGGACTTTTTTGGTGAACAGCTTATTTTTGATAATAAAAATAATGTTATAGATGAGGAAAAAAGGCTGTTAATATCTTCTGTAAATATTAGCATATCTAGAGTATTCACAATGGTTTCACAGCTAAATGGAGTAGTTGTGCCAGCCCATGTAGATAAAAGAAACTATAGCATTATATCTAATTTGGGTTTTTTGCCCTTGAATATTGACTTTACAACTATCGAAATTTCTAAAAACTGCGATAAAAAGGATTATATGGTCAAAAATGCGTATTTAAATAACTACAATGTAATAATAGATTCAGATGCCCATTATTTAGGGGATATATCGGAACCAATAAATTATATAGATGCTA
Source organism: Maledivibacter sp. (assembly GCA_025210375.1). NCBI lineage: Bacteria > Bacillati > Bacillota > Clostridia > Peptostreptococcales > Caminicellaceae > Maledivibacter > Maledivibacter sp. The sequence continues at coordinate 71,168 of JAOASB010000002.1, forward strand.
ATGATAAGGATATAGAAGATGTTTTTAAGTATCTTAAATCTAAAAAGCAACCAATAACATAAGGAGAAATAGAAATGAGAGAATTATCAATGCACATTTTGGACATAGCTCAGAACTCTATTGTCGCAAATGCTTCATTTATACAAATAACCATTGATGAAAATCTTAAGGCAGATACATTAACTATTACTATTGAAGATGATGGTAAAGGAATGAATCAAGAAGAATTGGCTATGGTAACAAATCCTTTCTTTACAAGTAGAACCACTAGAAGGGTAGGACTCGGAATACCTATGTTTAAGGCATCGGCTGAAGCTTGTGATGGAGCCTTTGAAATCAAATCATCTAAGGGAATAGGAACACATGTAAAGGCCGAATTTAAACACAGTCATATAGATCGGGTACCATTAGGAAATATGGTTGATACTATGGTGGTTTTAATTACTTCCGATGTAAATATTGATTTTTTATATACCCATAGGATAAATAGCAATGTATATATATTGAATACAAAGGATATTAAAGAGGTACTAGGAGAAGTCCAAATAAATAATATGGATGTAATAGATTGGATAAAAGGCAATATGATTGAGGGCCTTAAGGAATTAACTAGATGATATATAAATAATCCCAGGGCATGTTAAAAATTTATTGAAGATTGACAAGAAAATTAAATAGAGTTACCATAGTAAATGAATTAATATTTAAGGCTAATTTTGAGGAATTTAGGGTAAATTTTTCTTTGAAAATTAGCTTGTATACTGTATACTAATATAGGGAACTTTAAAAATTTCTTAATTGTTGTTGTTGTTGTTGTTTATAATTACTTTAAGAGGAGTGATTTCATATGGGACTATTGTCATTTAGAGGAGGTGTTCATCCTCCGCACTTTAAAGAGCCTACTTCAAGACATAAGATTGAAAAGGCCTTAGAACCAAAAGTTGTCACTATTCCGCTTAGCCAACATATTGGAGCTCCTTGTGAGCCCTTAGTAAAAGTACGTGATACGGTTAAGGTCGGTCAAAAAATTGGAGAGGCAACTTCCTTTGTTTCTGCACCGGTACACAGTAGTGTTTCAGGAGTAGTAAAGGGCGTAAAAAAATGTATTACCGCTGGCGGCGAAGGGTTATGTGTAATCATTGAATCTGACGGGCTGAATACCCTTCACGAAAGCGTTGTGCCAAAGGGTGATATTAATGATTTAAGTGGGGACGAAATAAAAAATATCATCAAAGAAGCGGGAATTGTTGGAATGGGTGGTGCTGCTTTCCCTACACATGTCAAGTTATCTCCACCGCCAGAGAATAAAATCGATACAGTTATTCTAAATGGTGCAGAATGTGAGCCCTATTTAACAGCAGACCATAGGCTCATGCTTGAAAATCCGGATAGTATCATTTATGGTTTAAAAGCCATGATGAAGGTTCTTGGTGTACAAAAGGCGTATATAGGAATTGAGGATAATAAACCGGATGCTATTGAAGCGATGAAACAAGCAGCAAAGGATGAAAGCACAATCGAGATAGTTGGGCTTCATACCAAATATCCACAAGGGGCTGAAAAACAGCTTATTTATGCTTGCACTAAAAGAGAAGTTCCATCGGGTGGACTTCCAATGGCTGTTGGTGTAGTGGTAAATAATGTTGCTACGGCTGCTGCTATTGCTAATGCAATAAAAACAGGTATGCCTCTTATCGAAAGGATTTGTACTGTAACTGGAAAAGGTGTAAAAGAACCGAAAAATCTTTTGATTAAGGTTGGTACAAGCTTTAAAGAAATAATTGAACAATGTGGTGGATACAGCGGAAATATTGGTAAGCTTATTATGGGTGGGCCAATGATGGGACTTGCTCAGCATACCGATGAGATACCTGCTGTTAAGGCTACGTCTGGAATATTACTTTTTACTCCAGATGAGGCATCTCTTCCAAAGCCAAGTAATTGTATTAAATGTGGTAAGTGTGTAGAAATATGCCCTGCATTTTTACAACCATTATATATAAGTGCATACTCATTAAACAATATGTTTGAAACAGCAGAAAAATATAATGCATTAGATTGTATAGAATGTGGCTCATGTTCATTTATTTGCCCATCAAAAAGACCACTTTTACAATCAATTCGTGTTGCTAAACGTGAAATTATAGCCAAAAAGAGAAAAACAAAGTAGTTAGGGGGTAATTTGATGGATACTAAATTGATTGTTTCTTCATCCCCTCATATTAGGTCTAATGAAACGATAGGTCGTGTAATGAGGGATGTAGTTATAGCACTATTGCCTGCAACTTTAGCCGGCATATATTACTTTAGATTAGGAGCAGTGAAGGTTATATTATTTGCCGTATTATCAGCTATGATAACTGAAGCTGCATTTCAAAAGATTAGAAAACAAGAAGTTACAATAAATGACTGGAGTGCAGTTGTAACGGGATTACTTCTAGCATTTAATATGCCGGCATCTGCGCCATGGTGGCTGCCTGTAATAGGTGGAGTATTTGCTATCGCTATTGTAAAGCAATTGTTTGGGGGAATCGGACATAATTTCATGAACCCTGCCTTAGCTGCCCGTGCCATGCTTTTAGCATCTTGGCCGGTGGAAATGACTAGTTGGGTAACACCTGGAGCCGATGCGGTATCAACTGCAACACCCCTTGCTATAATAAAGGGAGCTGAGGCTGTTGGTGCAAAAGCACCTACACTATTCCAGCTTTTTATAGGTAATCATGGAGGATGTATCGGTGAAACTTCAGCTTTAGCCTTAATAATAGGGGGTATCTATTTAGTGTATAGAGGCGTAATAACACCTCGTGTACCTGTAATATATATATCAACTGTTGCGGTATTAACTTTTGTTATGGGTGGTTTTGACCCATATTTCATGGTTTATCAAGTATTGGCCGGTGGACTTATGATAGGTGCTATCTATATGGCTACTGACTACGCTTCATCACCTGTAACTCCAAATGGTCAAATTATATTTGCATTGGGCTGTGGAGTAATAACAAGTGTTATTAGGATGTATGGTGGATATCCAGAAGGCGTATCATACTCTATCCTATTAATGAATGTTGCAGCTCCGTTAATAGATAAGTACACAAGCCCTAAAGTTTTTGGGGAGGTGAAGTAATATGAAGGAAATAGTAAAATTAGGTTTGATACTATTACTAGTATGTGTTGTGGCAGCTTTGGCCCTTGCGGTAACTAATGAGCTTACTAAGGATCAAATTGCATATCAAAGAGATTTAGCTAGTAAAGAGGCTCGTATGGCAATTTTACCTACTGCGGAAAGCTTTAAACCAATAGATGAAGCTAAATTAAATGAAATAAAAAGTAAGAATGATAAAATAGCCGAAGTATTTGCAGGTTATCAAGGAGATACTATTGTTGGCTATACCTTTAAAACACTTCCATCTGGTTATGGTGGGACTGTGGAAATTATGACAGGTATTGATGTGGAAGGAAAAATTACAGGGGTTAGATTAGGTAATCATAATGAAACACCTGGTCTTGGTGCTAACGCTACACTTCCATATTTTTATGAACAATATGAAAACAAAAGTATAGATAAAGATATTGAAGTTTCTAAGGTAGAACCAACGAAGGATAATCAAATTCAGGCAATTTCAGGTGCTACAATTACTTCAAGTGCTGTGACTTCTGGGGTAAATATGGCGATTAATACCTTCAAAGAAATCTCAGGTAAATAATAGTGGAGGTGAAATATATTGAATCCATTTAAAAATTTAACAAACGGGTTATTTAAAGAAAATCCTATATTCTTTCAATTATTAGGAATGTGTCCTACTTTGGCGGTTACAACTTCGGCTAAGAATGGATTAGGTATGGGGCTTGCGTCAACAGCTGTTTTGATTTGTTCCAATATGGCTATATCTTTACTTAGAAAAGTTGTTCCTAGTAAAATTAGGATTCCAATATTTATAGTAGTAATAGCAACCTTCGTTACAATGGTTGGAATGGCAATGGAGGGTTATATGCCAGCTCTTTTCTCATCACTAGGTATATTTATACCACTAATTGTTGTAAACTGTCTTATACTTGCAAGGGCTGAAGCCTATGCATCTAAGAACGGAGTAGTAGGTTCTTTATTTGACGGATTAGGTATGGGATTAGGATTTACATGGGCATTAACATTATTAGGATCAGTTAGAGAATTATTTGGTGCTGGAAGTATTTTTGGTTTTAGCATTTTTGGTGCTGCTTATAAGCCTGCTTTAATTATGATATTACCTCCAGGTGCTTTCTTAGCATTAGCTATATTGTTGGCAATTAATAATGTAATAAAGTCAAAGTCAGCGTAATTTATGTAAGGAGGGTATGTTATGGAAAATGCAAGTATTTTTGTATTGCTAGTTAGTTCCATACTAGTCAATAACTTTGTTTTATCAAGATTCTTGGGAATTTGTCCTTTTCTAGGTGTTTCTAAGCAAGTTGAAACAGCAACTGGAATGGGAATGGCAGTTACTTTCGTTATGACATTAGCCGGGATTATGACATATTTTGTACAAAAACTTATCTTGATCCCTTTTCATATTGAATATTTACAAACCATAGCTTTTATATTGGTTATAGCGTCTTTGGTACAGTTTGTTGAGATAGTACTTCAAAAAATGAGTCCTACTCTTTATCAAGCACTTGGTGTTTTCTTACCACTTATAACAACTAACTGTGCTGTGCTAGGTTTGGCACTTTTAAATATTCAATATAAATTTAATTTAATACAAACAATTTTTCATTCATTTGGCGCAGCTGTAGGATTTTCATTGGCTATAGTACTATTTGCAGGTATTAGAGAAAAACTGGAAGTGGCAGATGTACCTACTCCTTTTAAAGGATTCCCTATAGCTCTTATTACTGCAAGCTTGATGTCTATAGCATTTTTAGGCTTTGCAGGTTTAGTTTAGACTTATTATGAATAAAAATAATTTATGTCCTTTTGAATGAACGTAATAGAGAAGGGGTGATACTATGGATTTAAATAATATACTTCTTGCCGGTGTAAGCTTAGGTGGAATGGGACTTGTGTTTGGTGCAGGACTAGCCTTTGCTTCTCAGAAGTTTGCTGTTGAAATAGATCCTAGAGCGCTTGCAATAAGAGACGCATTACCTGGTGCTAACTGTGGAGGCTGTGGTTTCCCTGGCTGTGATGGCTTTGCTAATGCAGTTGTTGCGGGAAACGCACCGGTAGATGGGTGTCCTGTTGGAGGACCAGATTGTGCAGGAAAAATCGCTCAAGTAATGGGTGTTGAAGTAAGCGAGAGTGTAAAACAAGTAGCTAGGGTTATTTGTAATGGTGATAACAGTAATTGTAAGGAAAAATATGAGTACTTTGGTATTCAGGATTGTAAAGCGGCGGCTATGTTGGGCGGAGGAAGTAAAAGCTGTAGCTATGGATGTTTAGGCTTAGGTACTTGCGTAAAGGCTTGTCCCTTTGATGCTATATCAATAACTGATGGAAACGTAGCAAAGATTGATCCAGAAAAATGTACAGCATGTGGAAAATGTATGGAAGTTTGTCCAAAGAACGTTATTGACTTTGTTCCGTATGAACAAGATGTATTCGTGGATTGTAACAATAAAGAGCTTGGTAAGCCTGTTAAGGATAAATGTAGTGTAGGGTGTATAGGCTGTAGGATATGCGTTAAATCTTGTCCATTTGGAGCTATAGAGTTTGAAAATAATGTTGCTAAGATAAACTATGAAAAATGTACAAATTGTATGTTATGTGCTGAAAAATGCCCTACTAAAGCTATATATGCTAATTTTGAAAAGCGTAGAAAAGCTGAAATAAATGAAGACGATTGTATTGGATGCACCCTATGTAAAAAAGTGTGCCCAGTGGATGCAATTGAAGGGGAAGTAAAAAATAAGCACAAGATAATTGAAGATAAATGCATTGGCTGCGGAGCCTGCGAAGAAAAGTGTCCTAAAAACGCAATAAAATTAAAATAAAAAAATATGGCAATTAATGTAAACCTATGGTATCCTATAATATGGGACTATCATAGGTTTTTTTATAAAATGCATAGATATATGATGCAGGAAAAAGGCGAACAGCTAAGGGGGAGATTCTTTAGGATCATACTCCTAGATATACATATAGGAAGATAAATATCAGCAATATTAGAATTACTTAAAAACCACACTGATTGCTTCAATCTATTTCTTTTTTCATTTTCTCATCCTAAGCTTATGACCTTAAACCTATTATTCATATTTGTAAAAAATACTACTTGTAATAATTTTTCCTAAATGCTAAACTTAGATTGTGTACAAAGTTAAGACTAAGGTTTGCAATACTTTGATAGATGTTTGAAAATGAAAAATATTATGGTTGCAAATCCAGAAAATAGATATTAACGCACGAATTGGATATAATAACATATGAAGCTTGACTAATATAGCTTATTGAGGAGGGTATCTATGGTGAGATCAAAAAATAGAAATCCGTGGCTTTTATTACTTTTGTTATTAGTTGGATTAGTTATTGGCGGAGTTATTGGAGACATATTTAGAGATAGTATTAAATGGCTTGGTTATAGCAAATCCATTGGCATCAGTCCAACTACTTTGGATCTTAATGTCATGAAATTCACCTTTGGTTTTACTATGAGTATTAATCTAGCAAGCATTATTGGTTTAGTTATTTCATTATTAATATTCAGTAGATTGTAGGTGGATTATGAAAAAAAGAATTGTTTTGGCTTCCTCATCACCTAGAAGACAAGAAATATTAAAAAATCTAGGCTTAACCTTTGATGTTGTTAAAAGTGATATTGATGAGAAAGTTAGAGAAGAAGAGCTACCCGAGCATATTGTTATGGCCTTGGCACTGGAGAAGGCTATAGATGTATCTAATAAGATAGATAGTGATGCTATCATAATAGCTGCTGATACTATAGTATATAAGGAAAAAGTATTAGGAAAACCTAGATCCTTTGATGATGCTTATAGTATGCTGACTTCATTACAAGATGATATACATCATGTTTATAGTGGACTAGCTATTATTGAAAGGGGTACCTATAACAAATATGTTACATATGAAAAAACTATGGTTAAAATAAAGAATCTATCTGATGACAAAATAAAAAGGTATATTGACACAGGTGAGGTTTGGGATAAGGCTGGGGCCTATGCTATTCAAGGGCTTGGTTCCACTATCGTAGAATATATCGAAGGTGATTATTTTAATGTTGTGGGGCTGCCAGTATCAAAGCTAGAAGATATTTTGCATAATCATTTTGATTTGAATATTTTGTAAGCATTGAGGTGTTAACTATGGATAGTGGTGGTTTAACAATAAAGAGCATGCCAGAAAATGAAAGACCGAGGGAAAAACTTATAAGATATGGAGTTCATACATTATCTAATAGTGAGCTTTTGGCTATACTAATAAGAATTGGATATAAAGAACGTTCTGCCCTTGAACTTGCCAATGTTTTGTTAAGCCACGCTGATAGTGGAATAAGATTTTTAGCTAATTGTACAGTACAGGAATTAAGTGAAATAAAAGGAATAGGGAAAACCAAAGCCTGTCAGATTATAGCAGCTGTTGAGCTTGGGAATAGACTGTCGAGAAGCTTACTGGAAATGAAGAAGACAATAAAATCTCCTAGGGATGTAACGGATATGGTTATTAATGATATGCGTTTTTTAGAGAAGGAGCATTTTAAAGTAATATTTCTAAATACGAAAAACGAAATTATAGCCTATGAAACGATTTCTATTGGGAGCTTAAATGCTTCTATTGTACACCCGAGGGAAGTTTTTAATAGAGCCATAAAAAAGAGCAGCGCATCCATAATACTTTTGCATAACCATCCTAGCGGCAATCCAGAGCCGAGTAAGGAAGATATCAATATAACTAAAAGATTGATTAAAGCAGGAGAGATAATAGGCATAGATGTATTGGATCATATAATTATTGGTGATGGCAATTATTTTAGCTTAAAAGAAAATTCTTTAATATAATATATACCTTTGCTTTTACTATTTATATTTTAGAAAAAATGTGAAAGTATTCATTGATTTTTATTGAGGATTAAAATGTAAAAATAATTATCATTATTGACAACTTAGGAAGGAGTAAATAAATGGGATTATTCAATTTATTTAGTAAAGATATAGGAATAGATTTAGGAACAGCTAATACATTAGTTAATGTTAAGGGAAGGGGTATTGTGGTTCGTGAACCATCGGTGGTAGCAATACAGGGTGATACTAAAGATGTTCTTGCCGTGGGGTTGGAAGCAAAAAAAATGATTGGTAGAACTCCTGGAAATATTATTGCCATTAGACCACTTAAAGATGGAGTTATTGCAGACTTTGATACAACGCAAAGTATGTTGAAATACTTTATAAAAAGAGCTAATCCTAAGAATTCGTTGATTTTTAGACCTAGGGTTTTAGTTTGTGTTCCTTCTGGGGTTACGGAGGTTGAGAAGAGAGCCGTGATTGATGCTACTGAGCAAGCTGGTGCTAAGGAAGCATATTTGATTGAAGAACCAATGGCTGCCGCTATAGGGGCAGGTTTACCCGTTGCTGAGCCTACAGGCAGCATGGTTGTTGACATTGGGGGAGGAACAACTGAAATTGCTATTATTTCTTTGGGTGGTATAGTTACCAGTAAGTCTGTCCGAATTGGTGGAGACGAAATGGATGAATCTATAGTCCGTTATATCAAAAAAGAATACAATCTTATGATAGGTGAAAGAACTGCTGAAGAAACTAAAATTAATATTGGTTCGGCTTTTCCTAAAGCTAAGGAAGAGAAAATGGATATTCGAGGACGAGATCTAGTTACTGGATTACCGAAAACCTTAACTATAACTTCAACTGAGATATTAAATGCTTTAAGTGAACCAGTAAATGCTATAACAGAAGGTATAAAGATTACTTTAGAAAAAACTCCACCGGAGCTTGCGTCGGATATAATGGAACACGGTATAATGCTTACGGGTGGGGGAGCGCTTTTGGATGGTTTAGATAGGCTTATAAAAGAAGAGACTGGTATGCCTGTGATGATAGCTGATGAACCCCTAGATTGTGTAGCCACAGGTACAGGGGTTGCATTAGAAGATTATGATTTACTTAGAAGAGTCTTCATATCTCCAAGAAGAAAAGTTTAAAGTGGTGATAGATAAATGAAAAATATTTTTAAAAGTAAAATAATGATAGTAACGATGGTTACTATCATTTTACTAGTTTTAATAGGTGGAACCTTTGGAGGAAGAGAGAATATAACTACTGCCGAAAAGTTAGTTGGAAATGCAGTAACGCCAGTACAAAAATTTTTCTATATAGGTGGTAATTTTATAGCTGATATCATAAGTCCTATAACAAAGGCATGGAAGCTCGATGAAGAAAATAAAAATATTAGGCAAGAGAATATTGAGCTCCAAAACCAGATTATCAAATTAAAACTACAAATACAGGAGTTTGAAGATTTAAAAGAATTAAAAAGCGCTCTTAACTATGCGGGTGAAAAGGGGATCACGAACTATATAACTTGTAATGTGGTAGCAAAGGACCCTGGAAACTGGTTTAATCTATTCACTATAGATGGTGGATTAAATGATGGTATAACAAAAAATAGTACTGTAATGAACGGCAGTGGATTGATTGGGATAGTCTATGAAGTCGGTGATAATTGGGCAAAGGTTATAACCATTATTGATAATAGAAGTAGAGTTAGCTTTGAAATTCTTACTGAAACAAATGATAATATCGGATTGATTAATGGTAATGGTGAAAAATTCTTAAAGGGATATTTATTTGATACGGAAGCCGATGCACAGGTTGGGAATCAAATAATAACCTCTGGGTTAGGTTTGTATCCCAAGGGGATTTTAATAGGAGAAATAAAGGAAATCATTGTTAAAGAAGATGAGATGTTAAAGGGTATTATTGTAGAGCCAAGTGTTAACTTTAAGAAATTAGATAGAGTATTTGTAATACCAAATAATCAAATTGGGGATTAAAGGGGTTTAAAATGAACGGATATTTATTGACATTAATCATGGTGTGTAATTTTATTCTACAAGCCACTGTTCTACAGCACTTCCGCATTGATGGTGTTTTGCCCAATACAGCACTAATAATAGTTGTTATTATTAGCATTTTATATGGCAGGAAAAAGGGAATTGCCTCAGGTATTATTGCGGGTGTTTTGCAGGACATTTTTTTTAGCAAGGGATTAGGTATAAACATATTGATATATACTTTTACAGCCTATTCGATTGGTGGATTTGAAAGCAGAGTTTTTAAGGACAACTATCTTACGCCATTGCTTTTACTAAGTCTATCCACTTTTTTTTATCATAGTATATATTTTGTATTAATGCATTTTTTAAGACATTCAGTAACCTATTTGTCTGTTTTAAAAACTGTTACGGTTACTGAGACTATATACAATTCCATTTTAGGTATTATAATTTATAGAGTATTCTACAATCGAGTATATTATAGTAGATAAAAAAATCGGGATATTAACTTAGCATAATCGTATATAGATTATAAATGAATATTTAGTAGTGATGATTAGGTGGCAAATATGCAATTTGTTTATATGGGTTTGGAGGAAAAATATGCTGGATAAACTAAAGGATAGAAATAATCAAGTCATTATTGGGTTTGTGATAATTTTCCTTATTATTTTTGTACGTCTTTCCAATTTAACTATTGTTGAAGGTGAAAAAAGGCGGGAAAATTCTGAAAATATACGCAAGAAGGATATTCCCATAGTAGCGCCAAGGGGTGAAATAAGGGATAGGAATGGTGTGCTTATAGCCGGCAATGTTTCTAGCTTCACCGTCCAATTAGTTAGAAGTGAATTGCCTAAAAAAGAGCTTAATAAGGTTGCAATAAAAATTATGAATATACTGGATAAGAATTCTGAAAATCATATTGAATTTCCAATATTGATTCAAGATGGACAGTACATTTATTCTTATGATTTGGAGATTAATGATTGGTTAGAGTCCTTAGGAGAAGAATACCAAAATTTAAAGGATGCGGAGGCTGTTTTTAATAAGATAGTTTCTAAAAACATACCTATTGAGAACATAGATAAAATTAAGGCTCAAGAATATTTAATAGCCATGGGTATAAATCCTCCTATTTCTATTAGCAAAATGAAGTTTTTGCCTGAGATAAAAAAAGAGAGCTTTTTGAATAGTTATAGGCTGGATACTAATATAGATGCTAGAGAAGCATTTAGGGAAATAAGAAAAAAATATAAAATAAGTGATGAGTACTCTGATGTAGATGCGAGAAAGATTTTGACTATAAGACATGCTTTAAAGCAGCAGGGATACTTGCAGTATAAGCCATTAAGTATAGCTACTGATATATCTGAAAGAACTGCAATACTAATAGAAGAAGAGGGAATGGATTTGCCAGGGGTTGGAGTAGCTATAGAACCTAAAAGACATTATCCTAATGGGAAATTAGCTGCTCATATACTTGGGTATCTTGGGAAGATATCCTATAAAAGCGAGATAAAGAAATATGTAGAAGATAATGGGTATTCTAGAAATGATATTATTGGTAAAACAGGAATTGAGGGTGTATTTGAACTACAGCTTAGAGGAAAAAATGGAGTAAAATCCGTTGAAGTTGATACCTATGGTAGAACGGTTAAAGAGCTAGTTTATGAAAAAAAACCCAAGCCCGGTGAGGATATATATCTGACAATAGATTCGGATTTACAAAGGGTGGCTGAGGAATCTCTTAAGTATGCCCTTGATGAGATCCAAAAAGGTGGAATCTTTAAAAGTAAATGGGGTGACTATAAGTATAAAGATGCATTTCCAAATGCAAAAGCAGGAGCTGTTGTTGTTACTGACGTAAATACTGGTGAAGTACTTGCGTTAGCAAGTTATCCATCATACAATCCTAATCTTTTTGCCACGGGCATATCCAGTAAGGATTGGCAAAGCTTGCAGCCTGAAAATAAAAGAGATCCTATAGCTCCAAGTCCACTTCTAGATATTGCTACTATTACTGCTGTGCAGCCAGGCTCAATTTTCAAAATGATTACCGGCTTAGCAGCTATAGATCAAGGACTTGATCCAAATAGAAAGCTTTATGATGGAGGAGTAATAAAAAGAGGAGCAAAAACCTTTGGATGTTGGCTTTGGAATGCTCATCCAGGTGCCTCCCACGGTTATGTTGATGTAGTTAGTGCAATAGAAAATTCTTGTAACTATTATATGTATGATGTTGTCAATGGATATGATTACTACAAGGATAAGCCTTTAGGAATAGATATGAATGTTTATAAACTTATTGATTACGCGAAATTATTCGGTTTAGGAGATAGTACGGGGATAGAAATATCCGAAATAGCACCTGGAGCCCCGGATCCAGATAAAAAATCAGTGACTACATTAATATACTTAAAAAGAAGACTCTATAATATTAGTGAAGATTATTTTCCTGCACATATATTAAATGATGAGAACAAATTAAAAGAGTGTATAGATGAAATAATAGGTTGGGGCGATGAGAATCCTTCAAGGGGTGAAATTATAAGAAGACTAAATAGAATTGGCATAGAAGAGAATAAAGTAGCTCCACTAGCTGATATCATAAAGTTTGACTATTTCAATCAAATGGATTTTAAAGAAGGAGATGCTTTTAACCTGGCAATTGGTCAAGGTTCCCATGCATATACACCTGTTCAGATGGCTAGATACATATCAGCCATTGCTAATGGAGGGTATCTAAATGAATTGACTTTAATAAAAAAAGTAGGCCATGTAGAACAGTCTAAGGCATATAGCAATCAAAAGGTAGCTTTAAATAACGATGAGAATCTAAAGTATATAAAGGAAGGTATGAAAAGAGTTACCACAACTGGTACAGCTAGGGCTGTTTTTCATGGATTTGAGGGGGTTGCAGGAAAAACTGGAACGGCCCAGAGAGAAGGGAAAATACCTCCATTAGATGAGGTGGAATATCTAAAAAAACATTTGAAGGATATAGCTCCTAGACTTTCATTAAATACAATCACAACTGAGTCTTCAAGAATATTTGAAGAACGGAAGAAGGAATTAGAAGAATTACAAGGTAAATTAGAAAAGCTTCAAGAACAAATTTCATCACTACAAGGGCAATATGGGGAAGCTACTAGTGAAAAATCAAAAGAAGAAATTAATAAAGATATTGAAGAAGTTAAAGGTAGAAAGAATAGAGTAAATAGTGAGATAATCAATAAATTAACACGTGGTTATTTTGACGAAGGGTCAATAATGAGGGAAGCCATAAAAAGCTTGACTAGGGATAATGTAACCGATGCAAGAATTGACCAGTTTAAAAGGGACTATGACAACTTTGCATGGTTTGTATCCTTTGCCCCCTACGAGAAACCTGAGATTGCAGTTGTAGTATTACTATTCCAAGGCGGTCACGGTGGCTATGGTGCCCCCATAGCCAAGGAAATAATTGGTACCTACTTGAAGGTTGAAAGTGAAGAATCGGATGAAAATGTGGAAGAGGCAATTGAAGAAATTGGAAATATAGAGGGAACCAATTAAAATGCTGAGGTATATAGTGCCTCAGCATTATTTATAATAAAAATCCTATTATAAAAGCAGGAATATGCAATTCATTGAAGAATAATAATTATAATTGCTTAAGATTTTATGACATTAATTCTGGTTTAATTATATTAACCTATAAGACTATACATTTTAGCTTTAAATATGGAGGTTGCATTAAATGGCTTTAAACAGCAATATAGAATTTAAGGGAACAAAGGATGGTTTAATAATTCATTTGAATGAAGCTTGTGAATATGAGAAACTGAAGGAACAATTAATTGAAAGACTGGAAAAAACCAAAAATTTCTTTATGGGGGCTAAAGTTGCTGGAATTCAGGGAAAAAGTTTAAGCAGTAATGAAGAAAGTGAAATAATTGATATAATGAATAATAAATTTGGAATGATTATGGTAGAAAAGCCTGTTAGATGTTATAAAAAAGAAGAGGTTTTTAATGGATTAGACGAAGGTATCACAAAGTTTGTGAAGACTACACTGAGATCAGGCATGAAAATTGAGTTTAAAGGTAATGTAGTAATTATGGGTGATGTCAACCCAGGAGCAGAAGTTATAGCCTATGGAAATATAGTTGTGATGGGATACTTGAGGGGAACTGCACATGCAGGTGCCAATGGTAATAATAAAGCCTTTGTATCGGCTTTAAGATTACTTCCCACTCAACTAAGAATAGGGAAATTTATAGCAAGGGCTCCCGATAACGGCTCCTATAATCCTAAATACCCAGAAAGGGCTTTTGTGAAAAATGAGATAATACATATTGAACCCTATCTAACAAAAAATAGATAAGTTCTACATATCTATGGAGTAAATTGCATAATTACTTTCTACAGAAATCATCTACTATATATAGTTTTAAAAGCCATAAAGTTATACTACCAAATATGCTATATCTTAAATGCTCAAATTAAGGATGATATTCCCATATTAGGCTTAGTCAAGTCAGAGTTATACAATTTCCTCTATAGCCAATATACCTTTATTTTAATGTTGAGTGAGGGCGTTGGGGGAAGCTGTCGGTATAAATGATAAAAAGAAACTAACCACAAAATATTTTATTGGAGGTAATTGTCATGGGCGAAGTTATTGTTGTTACATCTGGAAAAGGTGGTGTTGGTAAAACAACAACTACCGCGAATATCGGTGCAAGTCTTGCGATTTTAGGTAAAAAAGTTGTTGTTATTGATGCTGATATAGGGCTTAGAAACTTAGATGTTGTTTTAGGATTGGAAAATAGAATAGTTTATGATCTTGTGGATGTAGTTGAGGGAGTTTGTCGACTAAAACAAGGATTAATACGGGATAAGAGATTTGAAGGACTTTATTTATTACCTGCTGCACAAACAAAGGATAAGACAGCGGTTTCTCCAAAGCAGATGCAGGATTTATGCAATCAGCTAAGGGAAACATTTGACTACGTTTTGGTTGATTGTCCAGCAGGAATTGAGCAGGGTTTTAAAAACGCCATAGCTGGAGCAGATAGAGCCGTAGTAGTTACTACTCCAGAGATATCTGCTGTTAGGGATGCCGATAGAATCATAGGACTTTTAGAAGCCGCTGAACTGACCAATCCTATGCTTATAATAAATAGAATAAGAATAGAAATGGTAAAAAAGGGAGATATGATGAATATAGAGGACATGACGGATATTCTTGCAATTGACCTTTTAGGAATAGTGCCCGATGATGAGTATATTGTAATATCTACCAACAAAGGGGAGCCGGCAGCAAAGGAAGAAAAATCTATGGCTGGACAAGCCTTTAGAAATATTGCTAGACGAATAACAGGAGACGATGTACCATTTATGGACCTAGATATACAAGAAGGGTTTATGGTTAAGCTCGCTAAATTGTTTGGAATAAGTAAATAAGGGGGGTTAACATATGCTAGATGTATTTAAATTTTTTAGTAAGGATGACGGAACAAGTAAAGATGTCGCAAAGGAAAGGTTAAAACTAGTATTGGTACATGATAGAACAAATTGTTCTGAAAATTTCTTGGAGATGGTAAGAGGAGATTTGCTTAATGTGATATCTGATTACATGGAGATAGATGAGGAAGGATTGGACATAAGAATCACAAAAACAAAAAGAAACGATGAAAGAGTTATGCCTGCACTTGTTGCAAATATTCCAATAAAGAAAATGAAAAATAGATAAATTAGACTTTTAGAGGGACTGTCTCAAAAGACAATCCCTTAAGCTTTGCACTTTAGTATTTCAAAATAAATAAAATTTTGGGTTTTGAAATCCCTTTGGTTCCATTAGGATTAATTATAAATGCCAAGTCAGTGGAATTCAAATAACAAATAAATCTGTTATTTTAAGATATCCATTTTCATTTGAGGAAATTGCATAATATATATCCAATGGTTTCTGGAATTCTTAAACTATACATTTTGTATAAGGTTATTATTTAATTTTATCATTTGTATAAATTTGCATATAATATGTTATTATTAATATTGGTGGGAGTATTTTTTTATGTTATAATTCAGTATAGGTTATGTTAAATGAGGTGCATTATGTTTGAAAGAAGACTAATCAAAAATATTGACTATGGATTGATAGGAATAGTAATATTAATATTTCTTATCGGATTGGTGATAATTACCAGTGCGACGAATCTTATTGATTTATCAAAGGATATGACATTTAAAGACAATATAGAAGAAATAATTAATAAAGGTATAAAAAGGCAGCCTAAGATTCAAATTGTTGCATTTATAATTGGAATATTCGCCATAATGGCTACTTTGACTATAGATTATAATAACTTTGGTAATGCATATAAGCCCTTGTATATTATAGCCCTATTATTACTATTGACAGTTTATATTCCGGGGCTTGGAGTAATTAAAGGTGGAGCTAGGAGCTGGATAAAATTTGGGAAAATTTATGTTCAGACATCGGAAGTAGCTAAGCTAGGGTTTATTTTGTCCTTTGCCAAGTATTTAGAGATAAAGTTTGATAAGCTTGATAGTGTCAAGGATATAATTGGACCGGTATTATTTATTTCACCCTTTATATTATTACTTTTAAAGCAGCCGGATTTAGGTTCAGCATTGGTGTTTATAATTATTGCCTTTGGGATGCTTTTTATTGCCGGGATTAATATAAAGCTAGTATTATATGGAGGCTTAATAGGTATTTCATCTATGCCATTGGTATATAATTTTTTGGAAGATCATCAAAGAAAGAGGATAGATGCTTTTCTTAATCCATCTGATACTACTTTGAACTGGCATGTGGACAAGTCAAAAACTGCTATTGGTTCAGGAATGCTATATGGTAAAGGAATATTTAAAGGAACATTTCATAGGGGAGATTTTTTGCCCGTTCAAGAGACTGATTTTATATTTGCAGTTTTAGGTGAAGAATTAGGCTTGATAGGTTGTTCGGTAATACTATCCCTATATTTTCTTTTCTTATATAAAATGATGAAGATAGCAAAAAATGCTAAGGATGTCTATGGATTATTAGTTGTTACTGGTATTACATTTATGTTTGCCTTTCAAATAATCGAGAATATTGGGATGACTATAGGAATTATGCCCGTTACTGGAGTGACATTGCCATTTCTTAGCTATGGGGGAAGTTCTTTGATAACAAGCATGGTTGCTTTAGGTTTGGTCCTCAATGTATCCATGAGAAATAAAAAGATAAGATTTTGATATAATTTGCTTTTAATTAAAATATGAAATACCTTTATACGATAGAAATTCCAGTCAAAGCTTTAATTTATACATATCAGAAATCCCCTAAGAAGTATAGGGTATTTCCATATGTATAAACTAATGTTTATCCTAGAGTGTATATAGAAGATTTCCTATAGAATAGGAAGTCTTTTATTTTGTGTGGAGTAATATTTCATTAAACTTAATTTATACATCTCAAAATATCCAATGTTTCTAGGGATTTTTGATGTGTATAAATTAATTGTTTAACTGGAATAGCTATAGAAGTTATAAATAGCTTTGTACTATATTTTGGTAATAAATGTCCTTCTTTAAAAATATATTATAATAACTCATTAAACATAAGGAGGGCAATTATGGATAAGTCATATAGAAGAAATATGGCAAATAGACAAAGAAAAAGCTATTATGGATATAGCAAGTATAAATCCAAAATGAAAAACAACAAGTCTTCTAGTATATATAGGAGAGTCTTGACTCAAATATTAGTATCAATCTTAGTAGTATTATTAATAATAATATTTAAAAGTATTAATACTCCTTTAACAAACAACACCACATCAATGATAAAGGAAGCTATGTATGCACAGTTCGATTATAAAGATAGTATAGACCAATTAAAAGAATATGCTGTAAAGATAAAGGATTATACAGTTAAAGCTGTGCCCGTTTTTAATAGATTTACCAGGGAGGTAGAAATGGCTCGCCCTATAGAAGGTGTAGTAATATCTTCCTATGGAGAAAACTATAATTCTATTACGGAAAAAAATACATTTCAAAGGGGCATAAATGTAAAGGCAATAAATATGAAGATAGTAAAATCTGCTGATGACGGGGTAGTGGAAATGATAGGTGAAAGTGAAAGCCTAGGAAAATTTGTCAAGATAAGTCATGGCGAGGATATTTTTTCTATATATAGCAATTTAGACAGGATATTTGTTAAAGAAAAGGAAAGTATTATTAGGGGACAAAGAATTGGTGAATTAGGTGGTTTACAAAGTTCATACCTACATTTTGAGCTTTGGATTGACAATGATGCCGTTGACCCACAATTATATATGGATTACAGCGTCACAGGTATCTAGAAAAATATCTAACTACACCTTGGACATGTAATATCCCATATTGATAGTAATAAAGCCTATTAATAGTTGTTAAAAGATGTTAAAATGTTTAATAAGAAAAACAATTTAAATATTTGAAATTAGTATCTTTGTACTTAAAAAGCATGTATAATATACAATAATGCAATACTAAAGATAAACGTGTTATTTCAAGGAGGAGCATCAATGAATGAAAGAATAGAAGAAATCTTAAACAAAGTAGAGAAACCTAGTAGGTATATTGGGGGAGAAATAAATAGCTTTGAAAAAGAAATAAATGGCAATACCATTAGATATGGATTTGGGTTTCCAGATACATATGAGGTAGGTATGTCCCATTTAGGTATGCATATAATCTATAATCTACTTAATCAATTAGATGATGTATTTTGTGAGAGGATATTTGCTCCGTGGATTGATATGGAAGAAATACTCAGAAAAGAAGATATACCAATGTTCACTCTGGAAACTCATAGTGCAATAAATGAACTGGATATGATTGGATTCACGCTACAATACGAGCTTAGCTATAGCAATATACTAAATATCTTAAATCTTGGGAAAATACCTTTGAAAAGCAGTGAAAGGGATGAATCATGTCCCATTATTTTAGCTGGAGGCCCCTGTGCCTATAATCCTGAACCCTTGGCGGATATTGTTGACTTCTTTGTTTTAGGCGAAAGCGAAGAGGTTTTAATTGAGATTCTTGATGTTTATAAAAGCTTAAAAAGCAAGGGCTTCAAAAAACAAGAGTTTTTAAAGCAAATAAGTAAAATAGAAGGGATTTATGTTCCAAGCTTTTATGAGGCCCTATATAATGAAGATGGAACAATCAAAGGATTCAAGCCTAAAAATGAGGATTACCCTGTTAAAATAAAAAAGAGAATTATAAAAGACCTTAATAATGTTTTTTATCCTGAAAAGGTTATAGTTCCCTTTACAGATGTTGTACATAATAGGGCTATGGTTGAAATATTTAGAGGCTGTACAAGGGGTTGTAGATTTTGTCAGGCAGGAATGATATACAGGCCTATTAGAGAAAGAAAATCTGATAAAGTACTAGAACTAGCTGATAAGCTTTTAAAAAATACCGGATATGAAGAAATTTCTATATCCTCCCTTAGTACAAGTGACTATTCCGAGCTGCATGAGTTAGTAAGGGGTTTAATAGATAAATATCTAAATAAAAAAATAGGAGTCTCCGTGCCTTCCTTGAGACTAGATTCCTTTTCACTAAAGCTAATAGAGGAAATTCAAAAAATTAGGAAGACGGGACTAACATTTGCTCCAGAAGCAGGCAGCCAGAGACTTAGAGATGTTATTAATAAAGGGGTAGAAGAAAAAGACCTGATAGATGCAGTAACAAATGCCTTTGGACTTGGTTGGGGAACTATAAAATTATATTTTATGATGGGATTACCTACTGAGGTTTACGAAGACTTAGATGGAATAGCAGATTTAGGACGAAAGGTAGTAGATACTTATTACAACACTCCAAAGGAAAATAGAAGTAAGGGTTTGAAGGTTACTATTAGTACTTCTTCCTTTGTACCTAAACCCTTTACTCCATTCCAATGGGAACCCCAGGATGCAATTGAAACCTTGGTAGAGAAACAGCAATATTTAAAAAGCAAATTAAAGCATAGAAATATTACTTATAACTACCATGATTCTAAGACAAGCTTTCTTGAAGCCGTATTTGCAAGGGGTGATAGAAGAATTGGCAGTGTTCTAATTAAAGCATTTGAAAAAGGTTGCAAATTTGATGGATGGCAAGAGTATTTCCTATATGATAAATGGATGGAGGCCTTTGAGGAATGTGGAATTGATCCTGCTTTTTATGCAAATAGAGCTAGAAAATATGATGAAATACTGCCTTGGGATCATATTGATGTTGGGGTATCCAAGAAATATTTAATAAATGAAAATGAAAAGTCCAAGGAAGAAAAATTGACTAAGGACTGTAGATTAGGTTGCACAGGTTGTGGAATAAATAATGGATTTATAGGCGGTGTTTGCTAATGTGTAAAATTCTAACCAAATTTACTAAACAAGACAGAATGAAATTTATTTCCCATTTGGAATTGATAAGTGTAATTGAGAGGGCATTTAGAAGAGCAGATATACCCCTAAAATTCTCCCAAGGCTTTAATCCACATCCTAAGATATCCTTTGCTGCACCACTGTCTGTAGGTGTTTCTAGTGAAGGTGAATATTTAACTGTAGAGATTCAAGATCAAATTGATATTGATGATTTTAAAAACAAAGTTAATATTGAACTTCCAAAGGGCATAGAATTTATTAAGTGCAAATATATTGATCCAAAGAGTAAAGCACTTATGAGTATAGTTGAAGATGCTACTTATATTGTTAAGTGTGTAACGAAAGAATTCTATGATTCAGGGGAAATAGATAGGATTATTGAAGCCTTTTTAGATAAAAAGGAAATACTTTATAAGAAGATTGGTAAAAGGAAAAAGGAGAAGATAATAAATATAAGAAATTATATTAAAAGTATAATAGTTTTAGCAAAGGAAGATAATGAAATAATCCTTAAGTTAACTGTATCCACGGGAAGTCAAGGAAATTTGAAACCAGAAGTTTTAGTAAATAAGCTTGTGGAGTTGGAAAAAATTAAAATAGATTTAGATAAATTAAAGATACATAGACTAGATATATTTTCATCAAAGGAAAATAAATCAATGGTTCCCATTGATAGAACAATCTAATAGTTAAGGTGGGGAAGCAATGAATAAAATAGTAATTGATTCGGGTCTTGGCCAGAGTCGGGTTGCAATACTGGAAAGTGGTGAATTAGCTGAATATTATATTGAAAGTAAAAACTTAAAAAGACTAGTTGGAAATATCTATAAGGGGAGAGTAAAAAATGTTTTGCCTGGAATGCAAGCTGCATTTGTGGACATAGGTTTAGAAAGAAATGCCTTTTTATATGTCAAGGATGCAATTCCCCAGGAAATACTTAATAAAAAGAAAAAAGCCTTTAAAGATATTTTAATTAAAGACGTGGTAAAAAATGGACAAGAGATAATTGTTCAAATAACTAAAGAACCTATGGATAGTAAAGGGGCTAGGGTTACAACACATCTTTCATTTCCTGGAAGATACTTGGTATTCATGCCCGAAGTTGACTATATAGGGATATCCCGTAGAATTGAAGATGAAAATGAAAGAGATAGGTTAAGAAAAACAGTAGAAGAAATAAAGCTTGAAAATATGGGTGTAATAATAAGAACTGAATCAGAAAATAAGGGAAAAAGTGATTTAGAAGAGGATTTAAAATATCTCTTAAGACTCTGGCAAAAAATCGAAAAAGAAAAAAAACTAGGCTTTCCACCAAAAATATTGTATAAGGACTTAGATTTAATACATAGAACTATTAGAGATTTTTTTACGGATGATATTGAAGAGCTAGTTATAAATGATAAAGAGAACTATAATATGATTTTGGAATTTGTGGACTTAATCTCTCCTAAGCTGAGGGAAAGAGTAAAGTATTTTGATCCAGGTATAAATATATTTAGCTACTATGGAATAGAGAAACAGATTAAATCTGCATTGAGCAAGAAGGTATGGCTTAAAAATGGAGGATATATAGTCATTGACAAGACGGAAGCCATGACAATAATAGATGTTAATACAGGAAAGTATGTTGGGGTCAATGATTTATCTGAAACAATTGTTAAGGTAAATAAAGAGGCTGCAAAGGAAATAGCTAAGCAGATTAGATTAAGGGATATAGGTGGAATTATTATAATAGACTTTATTGATATGGTGAATAAAAATCATGATCAAGAGATACTTGATGTTTTAACTGATGAGCTATCTAAGGATAGAGTTAGAACTAATGTGGTAGGTATGACTGGACTAGGGCTTGTGGAAATGACAAGAAAGAAGGTTCGAAATCGTATTAGCTCAATATTGGAAACAAAATGTCCATATTGTGATGGCCTGGGATTAGTACTTACTCCAGAAACAGTTATAAACAATTTGGAGCATGAACTAAAAAGAATATCCTTACATACCAATTCAGAAGCCGTAATAGTAGACTTAAATAAGGATGTTGAAAGGATACTACACAATGATATGAATGAATATTTAGAGAAACTAGAAAAAACGTTGAATCTAAAGATTTTCATTGAAGGAAAAGACGATGTTCATTCTAATCATTATGAAATAAAGAAAATGGGTAGATTAAGTGTGATAAAGGATATTTTAAATAAATAGGGGAAATTATATTTATAAATAGGGTTAAAAACCATTATAATATTTTATTGAGCAAATTGCATAATTACTTTCTATAAAAACCATCTAATACATGTAGTTTGAAAATCTTCAAAGCTATACCACCAAATATGCTATATCTTAAATATTCAAATTAAGGATGATATTCGCATATGCAATTTCCTCTATTGACATTCCTTTTTAGCTATGATAACATGTATATGTTGTGGATATTGAGCTAGATGTTTGATGTTCACTGGTAGCCGCTCGAATCGGGTTTTAAAACTTTAAGTACCTAGATTTGGCGAGACTGGATTGAGGAGGTGTAAGGATGTACGCAATTATCGAAACTGGTGGAAAGCAGTATAGAGTTCAAGAAGGTGATACTCTATTTATCGAGAAGATTGAAGCAACTGCTGGTGAAACTGTTGAGTTTGACAAAGTTTTAGTTGTTTCAAATGAAGGTAAACTATCTGTAGGAACTCCATTTGTTGCGGGTGCAAAGGTTGAGGCTTCTGTAGTTGGGCAAGGTAAAGGCAAAAAAGTAATTGTATTTAAATACAAGTCTAAGAAGGACTATAGAAAAAAACAAGGCCATCGTCAACCCCATACAAAGATAAAAATTGAAAAAATTAATGCTTAAGGTTAATCCATATGATCAATATTAAGATTAATAGAAACGAAGAAAATAATATAATATATTTTAGTGTCAATGGACATGCCAATTTTGATGAGTTTGGTAAGGATATAGTATGCGCTAGTATATCTATTCTTAGTCAAACAGCGGTATTAGCTTTGTATGAAGTTGCCAATATAGATGTTACATATGAAATGGATGAAGGTTTGATTTCATGTCGGATTCCAGATAACATTGATGTAAAGCAAAGAGAAAAAGCTAATATAATCATTGATACTATGCTGATTGGAATAAAAGGTACTATAGAAATATATCCTGAATATATAACGCTTCAAGATGAGGAGGTGTGAAGCCATGCTATTCAAAATGAATCTTCAGCTTTTTGCTAGTAAAAAGGGAGTAGGTTCTTCTAAAAACGGTCGTGATAGTGAATCTAAAAGACTCGGAGTTAAAAGAGCAGACGGACAATTTGTTAATGCTGGAAGTATCATAGTTAGACAAAGAGGAACAAAGATACATCCAGGGAACAATGTTGGAAAAGGCGGAGACGATACTCTTTTTGCTAAAGTAAATGGTGTAGTTAAGTTCGAAAGAAAAGGCAAAGATAAAAAGCAGGTAAGTGTATATCCTGTAGATGAAGCTGCTGCACAATAATTTGAGTGAAAGCCCATACTTAAGGTATGGGTTTTTATATTTAGGCACATGAAAAAAATAAACTAGTCATTTTGCTTGTTTATTTTTTTCATGTGCTTTATAGGGATGTTATCTGAAAATATCTATAGATGGTTTTTGTAGGACGTAATTATGCAATTTGCTCTATTAAAAGTATATTAGTAAGATAAAATGAAAATAATGTTTTTAAAGACATAAAAATGACTTATAGACTTGAAACTTACGTCTTGGAACTCTATAATATAGATATTCCGGTTAAACAATTAATTTAT
The DNA here is from genome assembly GCA_025210375.1 of Maledivibacter sp. Classification (NCBI taxonomy): domain Bacteria; kingdom Bacillati; phylum Bacillota; class Clostridia; order Peptostreptococcales; family Caminicellaceae; genus Maledivibacter; species Maledivibacter sp. Next base: position 95,373 of record JAOASB010000002.1, read on the forward strand.
ACACATCAAAGCTCCCTAGAAACATTGGATATTTTCATATGTATAAATTAAGTTTAACTTTGGGAAATCTATATAATTAAAAAATACGTGTACATATTAAAAGGTGATGAAAATGTTTGTAGATAAAGCAAAGATATTTCTTAAAGGTGGTAAAGGTGGAAACGGTGCTGTTTCCTTCCGTAAAGAAAAATATGTCCCAGCCGGTGGCCCAAATGGGGGAGATGGCGGACGTGGGGCTAGCGTAATATTTGAAGTTGATGAGGGGTTAAAAACTCTAATGGACTTTAGATATAAAAGCAAGTATATTGCTGATTCAGGAGAAAATGGTCAAAGAAAAAACAGATTTGGTAAGGATGCAGAAAATTTAATTTTAAAGGTACCCCCTGGAACTATTGTTAAGGATGAAGAAACCGGTGTAGTTTTAGCGGATTTAACTGAGCATGGACAAAAGTCAGTAATTGCTAAGGGTGGGAAGGGTGGTAAGGGTAATGTTCATTACAAAACCTCCACCAGACAAGCACCTAACTTTGCGGAGGCAGGAGATTATGGGGAAGAACGATGGGTAGTGCTAGAGCTTAAGCTTTTAGCCGACGTGGGACTCGTGGGATTCCCTAATGTTGGAAAATCCACATTGCTTTCTGTTGTTACCAAGGCGGCTCCAAAGATAGCTAACTACCACTTTACGACTATCAAACCAAATCTTGGGGTGGTAAATGTGGTAGAAGGTAAAAGCTTTGTTTTAGCAGATATACCTGGGCTTATAGAGGGGGCACATGAAGGCGTTGGATTAGGACATGAATTTTTAAGGCATGTGGAACGAACTAAGCTTCTTATACATGTAGTTGACGTATCGGGGGTTGAAGGGCGTAATGCTATTGAAGATTTTGAAAAAATAAATAAGGAATTAGAATTATTTAATTCTACTTTAGCCTCTAGACAACAGGTAATTGCGGCAAATAAAATAGACCTCTTAGACGACACTAATAAATTCAAGGAATTTGAAGAATTGATGACGGAAAGAGGCTACAAAGTGTTTCCTATTTCAGCGGCTACTAATAAGGGTGTAAGGGAATTAATGCTTTACATAACACAGTTACTTGATAAGATTGAGGATGAGCCGGTGGAGACTATAGAAACCGAGCATCAAGTATTTACCATGGAGAAAAAAGTGAAGGAAGACGAATTAATTATAAGAAAAGAAAATAATATTTATATAGTAGAAGGAAAAGCATTAGATAAAATAGTATATTCAACGGATTTCAATGACATAGATTCAATAAGACGATTCCAAAGCATCTTAAAAAAACGTGGTGTTTTTGAGGAGCTCAAAACCCTTGGTATTGATGATGGTGATACAGTAAAGATATATGACATCGAATTTGAATACTATGACTAAAACCGTATAATGTTTAATATTTAATAAGGAGAGGATTTATTTGCTAACAAGTAAGCAGAGATCTTATTTGAAGGGATTAGCTAATAATATTGAAGCTGTCGCTTATATAGGTAAGGAAGGTATATCAGAAGGTTTTTTAAAGCAGTTGGATGATGTATTAGAAGCCCGCGAATTAGTTAAGGTGAGTATACAAAAGAACAGTATTCTTGATACGAAGGAGGCTGCTAATGAAGTTGCTAAATTAACTCGTTCTGAATTTGTTCAAGCCATAGGAAGAAAGTTTGTTTTATATAGAAAGTCAAATGAAGATCCCAAGATCGAATTGTCTATGTAATTTTATATATTGTTCAGTATTCTTAAATGTTTATGTGGTCGTTAGACCACTATTTTTCTAGCTTTTTTAGAACTTATAAACTATAAATATGTCTTTATGTGTATGGCATATAGATTTCCCAAAGTTAAACTTAATTTATACATCTCAAAATATCCGATGTTTCTAGGGATTTTTGATGTGTATAAATTAACTGTTTAACTGGAATATCTATATAGATTTCCCAAAGTTAAACTTAATTTATACATCTCAAAATATCCGATGATTCTAAGGATTTTTGATGTGTATAAATTAACTGTTTAACTGGAATATCTATATAGATTTCCCAAAGTTAAACTTAATTTATACATCTCAAAATATCCGATGATTCTAAGGATTTTTGATGTGTATAAATTAACTGTTTAACTGGAA